>JBFHJY010000064.1:0-9754 GCA_041595655.1 Azoarcus sp. | reverse complement strand
GCGAAGGCGAGGATGTCGTCGAGGCGCGCGCGCGTCTCCGCCGCGGTCAGCCCCATCAGCGCGGTGGCGAGGAAGACGTTCTCGCGCCCGGTATATTCGGCATGGAAACCGGCGCCGAGTTCGAGTAGCGCCGACACCCGCCCGTGGCGCTCGACGGTGCCGCTACTCGGGCGCGACACGCCGGCGATCATCTTCAGCAGCGTCGACTTGCCGGCGCCGTTGACGCCGATCAGGCCGAGCGATTCGCCGCGCCGCACCTCGAGGTCGATGTCGCGCAGGGCCTCGAAGGCATGGCCGTAGGGGCGGCGCAGCAGCAGCGCGGCGATGGTGCGCAGGCGGCCGGTCGCCGAACTCGCGAGCGGGTAGCGCTTCGACACCTTGCGCAGGCGGATCAGCGGCAGCGCGTCGTCCATCACAGGAAGTCTTCGAAATGCGCGGCGAGGCGGCCGAACACCCAGGCGCCGAGCGCCGCCACCGCGAGCGCGCCGAAGGCCATGGGCAGCAGCGACCACGCCGGCTCCAGGCGGCCGTCGAGCAGCGCCGCCCGCATCGGCTCGAACACGTGCAGCAGCGGGTTCAGCGCCATGTAGGGGCGCAGGCTCCCCGGCACCAGCACGAGCGGATAGAGGATCGGCGTCACGTAGAACATGAGCATGAACACCGGCCCCAGCACATGGTCGATGTCCTTCAGCACCACCTGCAGCGCTGCCGTCATCAGGGCGATACCGCAGGCGAGCACGAACAGCACGCCCCAGCCGAGCACCGCCACCACCAGGCCGACGGCATGGAAGGGCTCGCCGCCAAGCGACAGCATGGCGAGCACCGCGGTGAAGCCGAGCGCATGCACGCCGAAGCTGGCGCTGACCGACGCGAGCACCAGCAATTGCGACGGGAAAGCCACCTTGCGCACGAGGTTGGCACTGCCCACGACCGCCTGGGTGGCACGCTGCACTGCCTCCTGGAAGGCCAGCCACGGCCACAGTGCACAGGCAACGAAGGCAACGAAGCTGTTCGGCGCCAGATCCGGCAGTTCGACCCGGAACACATGGCGAAACACGAAACCGTAGATCAGCAGCATCAACACCGGCTGGCCGAGCGCCCACAGCCCGCCCATCAGCGTGCCGGTATAGCGGGTGGCGATGTCGCGGCGGACGAAATTCGCAAAGAGTGCATAGCGCGCGCCATTCGCAAAGGAAGTCGCGAACATTCAGCCCCGTCTTGCGTGATTGAACGCGGCCGCTCGCCACGGCCCGGCCGTCCGGCGCGCAACGCTCACCATTGCGCGTCGATGGCGCTGCGCAATGCATCGGCATCGACGTCGATCGCCCCGTCCTCGCGCAGCGGTCCGACCAGATCGCGGCGGATATCGCCGGCGAACTTGCGCCGGGCGGCCTCGATCAGGGCCTCGCGGACTTCGTCGAACGGCACCGCGCCGGCCGGGCGCCTGCCTTCGAACCGCAGGATGTGGAAGCCGAACTGGGTCTCGACGATCGCCGACAATTGCCCCGGCTCGGTGAGCGCGAATGCGGCCTCGTCGAAGGCCTTGACCATCTTCCCGCGCGGAAAATAGCCGAGATCTCCGCCGCGCGCGGCGGATCCGGGGTCATCGGACAACTGTTCGGCAAGCTTGTCGAAAGCCTCCCCGGCGTTTAAGCGCGCGAGGATGGCGTCGATCTTCTCGCGCGCGGCGAGCCTGTCCTCGCCGAAGCGAACCAGAATATGACGCGCATGCACGCTTTCGGCCTGCTGGAAACGCTCGGGAAAGGCGCGATACTCTTCGCGCGCGATCGCCTCCAGCGTTTCGGGCTTGAGCGCGGCCTGTTCGGCGCGCTCGAGATAGAGCTCGTACAGGGCGCGCTCCTCGATCAGGCGCAGGCGGTCGACGGCGACCGGATCGTCGAGAATTCCCTCATTGCGGGCGCGCTCGGCAAAGACCTTGCGCACCGCGAGATCGAGCGCGAGGTTGCGTGCCGACGGCTCCGAGCGGCGGAAAACGTCGCGCTGGGCCGGCGGCACCGAGGCCAGCGCGGCACGGATGTCGGCGTCGGTCACCGCGGCTTCGCCATGGCGCGCGACCTCGGTGGCAGAAGCCGATGTAGCAAGGAAGAATGGAAGGGCCAAAAGGCCGATAATGGGAACGAGTCGCATCATCACTACAACACCAGGTTGGAAAGACGAAATCCGAACACCAAACGAACGGCGGAAACAACAAAGGCGGGCAAGCCCGCCTTTGTTCGAGTCGTCGGCCGTTTCCGGCCGATCGGGTCACTTCACTTACGGCAGGTAGCGCAGCGGCAGGGTCAGGCCGTAGTTGGTACCGGCTGCGCCCACGCCGGCGTTGAACACGTTGATGGCGGTGAAGCCGATCACCGGCAGCGGGTCGCTGTCCGCTGCAGTGGTGGTGCTCAGGCTGACCCAGCCGTCCGCGTAGGGGGTGTTGTAGTCCTGCGCGGTCAGCGAGGCGTTCAGCGAGCCGGTCGGGATGTTGCCATTGTTGATCGAGATCACGGCCACTTCGCCCTCGATCGTGAACACGCCTGCGCCCGGCTGCGGGTTCGGCGAAATCACGATGTTGGTCGGGTTGGACACGACTCGCTCTTCACGATCGGTGAAGGCGGGCGAGCCCACGGCGATGGTGTTGCTGGAGGCGTCGAGGGACACATAAACGCCCGTCGCGCCATCCATCGTCGCCAGCGTGCGCAAGGTGTCGCCAGCCGCCGCATCCGGCTCATCGATCCACGTGTAGTAGTAGCGACGGGTCGGCTGCGACAGCACGACGTCGGTGGTGGCGAGGATGCTGTCGCTGGTCACGTACTCGGTGATCACGCGGGACTTGGCCAGCGCCGAGGTCACCGCGTCACGCTGATCATCCGCAGTCGCGGCGGCGGGATCGTACGGGGTCGACAGGTCGGGCAGGTCGAATTCGTACATGCGCACATTACCCGCGGTGGGGTCGAAGATCGTGTCGGACGTAGTGGCGGGACCGAAAGTGGCATCGAGGTTGGCCTGACGCCAGTAACGCGTAACAGCAACCGGCGCGTCGGGGCTCAGCGCCGTCGCGGCGAAGGTGAAGGCCTTCGAGGTCGGGACGTTGATGACGGTCGCGAACGTGGTCAGACCCGTGGTCGGGACCGTGAGGTCATCACTGTGATCGATCGGCGTGCTGCCGGTGCCGATCAGCACATCTGCCTCGCAGGGCGCGACGCCGTTCACATGCTTGATCGTGGTGAAAAGGTCCGAACCCGACGGGATGTCGCCCATGTTGATGATTTCAACATAGCCTTCGCGGGTGCCGGTGGCCTTCTCGTCGTCGAGCAGGCGCGCGGTGACGAAGGACTGGTTCACGCTCTGCGGCAGGGTGCACGACTTATCGGTCGTGGTCATCCTGGCGACGTTGCCGTCCTGCGTGACCGCGCCCGTCCACACGTCGCCCGGCGACAGGAAGATCTGGAAGTCGAACACGTCGTCGGACATCTTGGCGCCGCGGAAGCGGACCTTGACCGCCTTGCCGTTGGTCGTGTCGGTGTTGGTGATGCTGATCAGGGTGGCGTTGCCCTCCTGGACGCTGTAGTACGGCAGCACGTTGATGTGCCCGATGCCGTTTTCATTGACGTTCATGGCGGCGCTAGCGACGCCGGACAGGGAACCGACGATGGCGGCAACACCAACAGCCAAAATCTTTTTCTTCATCAAAATGACTCCTAAAAATAGAACCAACCTAAGTAGCGCAACGCTGTTAGGAGATTACGCCGGCTTAGACATTAGCATATGCCCCCAGCTAAAAACAACGAACGGTCAAGCAAACCCGCCAGTCGTTGTACCAATGCAACACCTCAAATTGAAAGCAGGTATTGCAGTTTGTTTCAGAATGCTGCGTGCCTCAAAAGCGCTGGTACACATACCAGCGCCCAGCCACCTCGACCCATCTCTCATTCATGTCCGTCGTCAATTCGCCATGCCCACGCGGCATCAGTGGCTGAAATACGAGCCTCAGCACGACATCACAGGTGGCTTGCTGGCAAGTGACCGAGCGGATTTCCACACCCTTCCGGTTCGCCGCGCCGCGCAGCCGATCCGTGAAGGCAGCCAGACCGACTGCCGAACGGAAAGCCGGGGTGGAAAAACTATAGGCGCTTTCCCAGTCGCCCGCAATTATAGCCTGCCAGCGCGATTCCGCACGCATACGAACGAGTTCTTCCGGCGTCTTGCCCATTTCCTGCAGGCCGGCACAAGCCGAGAGCAGGACCACGCCCGACAGCATAGCCACGGATTTGCTTACGGCCCGGGCTGCGAAACCTTTAATGTTATTTCTCATTTTCTCGACTTCACTTGAGGAAAAATCCATCCGATCGGGGACGGACGTCACTCCGCCTGGCCCTGCGGCGCCGGGTTGGGCGGCACCGCGGTGTCGACGGCCCTGTCGCCGCCATCCGGGCTGCGCGACCATCCGGGCACCCCTGCGCCCTTCAGGTCGTCCAGCCTGCGCATGCGTTCACGCAGTTCCGCCCCGACCGTGCGCACATCCTGCTCGGTGCGAACCACGCGCGGGGTGATCATCACCAGCAACTCGGTGCGATCGGTATCGATGGTCGTGGTGCCAAACAGGTTGCCGACCACCGGCAGGTCGTGCAGGAACGGGATGCCCTGCTTGTTGCGCTTCTTGTTGTCGCGAATCAACCCCCCCAACACGACGGATTCGCCACTGCGCACCGCCACCCGGCTCGACACCTGACGCTGCAGGAAGCTGCGCTGCTTGGTGGCTTCGTCGATGGGTCCGACGTCGGTGATCGTCTGATTCACCACCATCGACACCATGTCGCCGGCGTTGACCGAGGGCGTGACCGCCAGCGCCACGCCGGTGTCCTTGTACTGGATGGAGTTTGTGGTCGTGCCGCCATCGGTTATTGTCGTCGACCCCTGCACCGGCTGCTGGTCGCCCACCTGGATGGAGGCGGTGTAATTGTCCTGCACCATCACCGTTGGCGTGGAGATGACGTTGAGCAGCTCCTTGGTCGCCAGGGCCGTGAGGACGGCGCGGATCTGCCCGGCGGAGCTCACGAGCGAGTAAGAGAAGCCGGGATTGCTCGTGCTGATGGCGTTGGAAGTGCCGCTGGTGAGCTGACCGACCCCGTCCAGGCCGCGACGGGCCTTGTCCTGGAAGTACCATTGCAGGCCGTATTTGAGCTCGTCATTGAGCGTGACCTCGAGGATGCTGGCTTCGATCAGCACCTGGGTGGGCGCAACGTCCAGCTGACGCAATGCAGCCTCGATGCGGCGATACTCGCGGCGGCTGGCGTGGATCAGCAGCGCGTTGTTGGCGCCGTCGGCGACGACGCGGATGTCGGGGCCCAGGCTGACCTGGGTGACGGCGTTGGCCGCCCCGCCTTGCGCCGTTCCGCGCCCCTGAGCGGATGCGCCGACGCCGGTGAGGCCGAGCGACATGCCGCCGGACACGGCGCTGCCACCGCTGAAACCGACATTGGAAAGCGCATTCGAGGTTTGCGTGGCGCTTTGCTGGCCCGGCGCCACGCCTGTACTGCCGCCCCCTTGCCCGGCCGTGGCCTGCACCCCGTACAGACCGTTGAGCAGGTTGGCGAGGTGGGTCGCAGAGCCGTTCTGCACCGGGTAGACGTAGAGTTGGGGGTCCGTGTCGCTATCGGACGGGCGGTCGAAGCGCTCGATCCACACCCGGGCCTGCTCCAGGTAGTGGGCACGCGGCGTCACCACGAGCAAGGCATTGAGGCGCTCGATCGGCAGCACGCGTATCAGGCCGGCGAGCGGCGAAGCGATCTGAACCGGGCCCGAATCCGCGCCGGAGGTGCGCGCGCCTCCAATCGCAGTCGTGCCCGGAGCGCTTGAGCCCGCCGAACCCGCGCCCTGCGCCGGGCCGGCGTTGGCGCCCGCGCCCGAACCGCCGCCGAGCAGGGTGCGCAACGCGCTGTCGACGTCCTTCACCGAGCTGTAGGTGAGCGGGAACAGGCCGACCGACATGCCCTTGAGGAAGTCTACGTCGAAGGTGTTGATTATCTCCAGCCAGCCGTCGATCTGGGCGCGGGTACCGGCAAGAATGAGGAGGTTGCGCACCGTGTCGACCCGCAGCAGCGCCTGGTCGCTGGCAACCGGCCGCAAGATCTCGGCCATTTCCACCACACCGATGTACTGAAGCGGAACCACCACGCTGCCGAACCCGCTGGGCAGCGCCTCCGTGCGTCGCGGCAGGGGCACTGCGCCCTTGAGCGCCTCGCTGCTCCCGATACGGTAGCGCCCTGCGGCATCGGGCACCATCACGATGCCGTTGGCCTGGAGCAGCGACTCGAGAATCGCCAGAACCTGAGCGCGCGCGACAGGCGCCTGGGTATGGACGGTGATTTCGCCTGCGAGCGGGGTGACGATGGCATAGTCGAGCTTCAACAGGTCGCCCAGGACGGCATGCACGACATCGGTGATCGGTGCCTGCTCGAAGCGCAGCGCGACGCCTTCGCCCTGCAGGCTGACGCCGCCCCGTGCCGATGCCTTGCCGATCATCACGTCCGAGCCCTTGACCAGCACCGGGGGAATACGCTCGCCTTCGGCGACACCCTTCCCTTGCGGGGCCGGAGGCTTGGCCGCCTCCGGGGTCAGCAGCGGCGCCGCAACCGGCGCCTGGTGCAGTTCGGACGCCGACGCCGGGGGCCACGCGGATGGGGCCGTGGCACAGCCGGCCAGCGGCAACGCAAGCAGCAACAGCCTCGCGGAAAGGATTATTGGGTAATTCATGCAGTTGTCCGGGTTCATTGGGCTTCGACGCGCGCGCGCATGGCCTCGCGGCGGGCACGGCGTTCGGCGATGCGTTCTTCCACGCTCAGGGCGGCATTGGTCGCAGCCGGAGCCGTCGACGGCCGAGCAGCGGCAGGCGTAGCCGGAGGGGGGCTTGGGTCGGATTGGGGCTTGGAATCCGGCGCGCGAAGCTCGGCATCAGGCGGCAGTGGGGCCGACGCGCCCTTGCCGGACACCGACGTCCGTGTCGCGGAGCGCTGCCGGGCGTGATCGAGGTGCAACTCGCGCGTTTCCGATTCGCCGCGGGCCAGGTGAACGGTACGGCCATCGATGCCATTCACGGTCCAATCGCCAAGCCGGCCGCCGACCCGGATTCGCTTGTTCGCACCATTGCTGCGCACGACGACCACACCATCGCCGCCGCTACCGGCGAGACCGACAAGGACGAAGCCGTCGAACGGATCCCCGCTCGATTGCGCGGATTCGGTCGATGCGGCGGCGTCGGCCGATTGGGGACGCCGGTTGCGCGCGAACAGCGGGCGCTCGATCGCAGCGCGAAGGACTTCCGCATTGGGCGGTCGACGAGCGATTTCGAGGGGAGCAAGCGAGGCGGGATCGGGCGCAATGGCGACCGGCTCGGACCAGCCGGGATTCCCGTCGACGAAGGCCGCAGCAATGGCGATGGCAAGCAAGACGTCGATCAGCAGGAAAAGATGGAACGGACTCAGGATCATGACCGTGACCTCAACGCGCTGAAGCGCGCCCGGATCGACAGCCGTCCCTCGGCGTTGCGCCCGCTCGGTTGAAAGCTGATCGAGTCCAGGTAGATCAGCGGAGACTGGTCCTCGAGCCGTTCCAGCATTGCCTGCAGTTGTGCGACATCCGCGTCCAGGGTCATCGACACGCCGATGTCCTCCATGTCCTGATCCGCCTTGCCCGGCACGATCTGGCTGCCCGAGACGCCGACACCCGCCGCTTCCGCGGCATTGCGCAGGCGCTGCTGCAGGTCGGTACCGACGCGATCGGCGACGGCCGACGCTGGATAGGTGTGCCGGGCCAGGATCGCCGAGGCCCGCGCGAGCGACTGGCCGATGGATTCGGCGGAAACACGCAAGCCGAGCAGGCGGGCGTATCGAGGCTCGACGGTCTGCAAGACCTCGTCGGCCCAAGCCGACTTGGCCGCGATATAGCTGAGCGCGGCGCCGTAGACGGCGAGGACGGCGATTAGACTTGCGGCCACGACGAGGTGGGGGCGGTAGCGCAGCAGATTCACTTCGAATCGCCCCCGTCGGCCAGTTTGAACTCCATCGTGAAGGACTCGCGCCCACTGCTGCGGTCGCGGGTGATCGCCGCGGGCGCCCTGACCTCGCGGAACTCCGCCTGGGCTCCGACAATTTCCATCAGTCCGGCCGCGTTCTCCGCGAGGCCGCCGATGATGACGGTATCGCCGCGGATCTCGAAGCGGGTGAGGTAGGCCGAATCGGGAATCAGCACACTGAGCCGACCGAGAATCGCACGCGGATCAGGCCGTACCGCGACGTAATCCGCCACGCGCTGCAAGCGCAGGTTCACCTTGCCGAGGGCGTCGCGTTGCGCCACCACCGGCGCGACTTCCGCCGCAAGGGCGGAGAAGCGCGTTTGCGCGTCGAACACCCGCTGCCGCTTCTGCAGGACGGGCGCGGCAATCAACACGAGTGACAGCAGCAGGGCCAGGCCGGCGAGTGCGAGGATGCCGCGGCGCGCGCGGCGCTGCCGCGCGAGGCGGGCAGATTCTCCGAAACCCGCCATCACGATCGGCGGCCGGCCCGATACCCAGACTTCGGGCGACCCGCCGCCGACACTCGCCTGCACGGTCCGGAGATGGGCTTCGACGTGTTCGCGGGCGGCGAGCGCCAGCTCTACGCGACGGCCTCGAGTGCTCGCTTGGGCGCAATAGCCCCAGACCACGCGCTCGACAGGGAACGGGCTTGCGGCCTGCACTTCGAGCTCGACGGCCTGGCGCTCTTCTGCGTGGGAAAGCAAGGGCAGTTCGAGCGTACGTCGCAAGACGATATCGTCGGGCAGCAGGATTGCAACCGCCGCTGCAGCGCGGCGGCGCCGAGGTGAACAACCATCAGCCGACCATACGGACTCGCCACCGTCGGCGGCGAGCAGGCGCACCGGCTCCGCTGGAAACAGCCGCGCGAGAAGGGGCCACGCGAGCGCCTGACTCCAGCCTTGCCGCCAATGCTGGCCGAGGCCGTGCAGGTCGAGTCCGAAGAGATTGAAACTGCTACGATCGATTGCCATCTTGCCTTGTCTGGTCCCCGGCCCTGCCAGCGGTCGGGCTGCGGCCTGCGCCGCGTCTTCAACAATTTCCTGCTGTGCCCATTTGCCCGGTCAGCGGCTCAAGCGCACCGGCTCCAATGCCAGCGTTACCCAGGGCGCGCCGTCTTCGTCCGGAACCGGCTTCAACCAGCGGGCGCGCCGACCAATGACACCGTCACCAAGGGCGACGACCGCCTCGACACGAAGTACCTCGGTCGCCCCCGCGTACAGGTGGGCCTGATTCAACATCGTCGTATCCAGCGTCGGATCGTTGCGACCGGCAGCAAGCCGCATGGCCTGGGCTGAATCACCGCCAGCCAGAATGCTCAATACAGGCACCGACGCCGCACGCGGATTCACCCCGCCCGGCGTACTGCCGGACCATACCGTTACAAGGCCCCGGATTCTATCAAAGACCTCGTAATCAAAACCGAGAACCTGCAAGAGGTCCTCGACCACGACAAAGCGGCCGTTGCGCGGACGGTAGCGCACGCCGGCGGCGGCATAGGCTTCGGCCTCGGCGCCGCGGGGATGCGGCGCATCATCCGGGTCGCGCCAGTCGATGACGCGTTGCGCGAGCGTTTCTGCAGCTTCGGCGTCGAGGCCTCCGCCAAGCTGCAGCAGATCGACGAGCAGGCTTTCGGGGGCCTGATTGAGATCGACGAAACCGCTGCCCGGCTGGATCACGACG
>JBFHJY010000063.1:0-9775 GCA_041595655.1 Azoarcus sp. | reverse complement strand
GCGGATGGCGGGTTCGACATGCTCCGGACGGATGGCGTCGAAACGGGGCAGGGTGGTGAAGTCGAGCAACGGATTGGACATGGGGCCTCGGTCGGATGAAACGGCAACACAGACTGCGACCGCCGCGCGTGGCGGCGGTTCGCGTTCCATTCTAACCGGGCGGGCCGGCGACCGGGCGTGGCCGCCGGAAAGGCTCTACTCGATCAGTTCGCGATAGGCATGCCAGCTGGCGTAGCCGAGCACCGGCATGATCACGATCATGCCGATCATCATCGTGGCGAAGCCGATGGCGGTCAGTGCGACGATCAGCGCCGCCCACAAGGCCATGGTGCGAAGGTTGCCGGATACCGCGCGCGCACTGCTCATCATCGCGGTGATGATGTCGGTGTCCCGGTGCATCAGCATCGGGATGGCGACCGCCGACAGCATGAACACCACGGCTGCGACGATGCCGCCGAGCACGACGTAGGCGGCGACGAAGTCGAGGTGTGTGCCGGACAGGAAGATGTAGCGGAAGAAACTCCCGACGGCGGCAGTCTCGTCGTGTCCGAACAGCGCGAACAGGATGGCCGACAGGCGTTCCCACGACAGCATCACGATGGCCAGGAAGGCGCCGAAGAACAGCAACTGGTCACCGTGACCGCGCAGGCCGCGCAGCGAGTCGATGAAACCGATGGCCTGCCCCTGTTCGCCGCGTCGCGCGATCTCGTACAGTCCGGCGGCGACCACCGGTCCGATCAGCAGAAAGCCGGAGACGGCGGCGACGAACAGATACGGCATGTCATCGGCGAGACTCAGGACCAGGCTGCCCGCGAGGGCCAGCAGCACGCCGTAGGCGAGGCTGGCGGCGGGATTGTCGCGCAGATCCTGCCACCCCGTGCGCAGCCAGACGAGCGGGCGCATGCTGTCGATGCGGCGGACGTGGGGCAGGTCGAAATGCCGGTCGAGTGGATTGAGATGCTGGTCCATGGCGCTTACCTCCGGATCTGAAGATGTCGCATCGGATGGCCGATGCACGCCGCAACGCGGTGGCTGCGCTTCCAACATAGATCGCGGCAGGGCGTTGTGCGAGTCGGAGACGGCTCAGGCCGGCTGCCAGATGTTGCGGCAGCGCGTCTCACGCAGGAACAGTGCGGCCAGCGTGCCGGTGACCGCGATGAAAGCGAGCAGGGCGATTGCCGGAGTGAAGGTTTCCGGGGCGTACTGGCGCACACCTGCGACGATGGTGCCGTCCCAGCCGCGGTCCATGATCAGGCCGACCAATGGCTGTAGCACCGCTGCCGAGACGAAGCCGCCCATGTTCACGATGCTGGTGCTCATGCCCGACAGGTGCGGCGGGTTGACCTCCTTCGCGCAGGCCCAGGACAGCGTGAAGGCTGCCGTGGTGACGCCCATCAGGGCGAACAGCACGAGGCTCGCCGCCAGCGGCATGCGCATCCCCGACAGCCACACCAGCCAGATCGCACAACACAGCGCGCCGGTCACGAACAGCACCGGTTTGCGCCGTCCGATGCGATCGGACAGCGTGCCGACGAGCAGGCATCCCAGCGCGAAACCGCCGAACAGCAGCGAGATGTGATTGGCGGCGGACAGCCGCGTGACTTCATGTACCGACATCAGCCAGGGTGTGGCCCACAGCCCGCCGAAGGCGAAGAAGCTGCCGCACAGGCCGAAATTGACCATCACCGCCGGCCAGGTGTGGCGGTTCTTCAGCACCGACAGCAGACCTTCGAGAATGGCCGTGCGGTCGAAGCCTGCGGTGCGCTCGCGCGGTGTTTCGCGCACCAGCACCCAGGTTGCCGCCACCAGCAGCAGCGACAGGATGGCCGTGCCGACGAAGGCGGTGCGCCATGAGCACAGAGCGGTCAGTGTCGCCAGTGGCGTGCCGGCCAGCATCGAACCTGCGTTGCCGAGCAGCATCGACAGGCCGACGATGCTGGCGAATCGGTTCTCGGGGAACCACAGCGCAATCAGCTTGAGCATTGCGACGAAGACCACCGCCACGCCCAGGCCGGTGATGGTGCGCCCGACCATCGCCGTGGCCAGGTCCGGCGCCAGGCCGAACATCAGGCTGCCGACCGCGGCGAGCAGGCCGCCGCCGAGCAGGGTACGGCGCGGTCCGACGGTGTCGACCAGGATCCCGGTGGGGATCTGCACCAGCGCATAGACGTAGAAATAGGTTGCCGCGAGCACTCCGAGCGAGGCGGCGGTGGTCTGGAAGGCTGCGGCAAGGTCGTCCGCCACGCCGGCCGGCGCGAAGCGGTGGAAGAAGGACAGCATGTAGGCCGCAATCACTACCGCGAGGGCGAGATTGCGGCCGGATGCCGTGGTGTTCATGTGCCGATCACAGCGTGTTGCCGGTGATGCGCTCGTAGGCCTCGCGGTACTTGGCCGCGGTCTTCTCGATGACGTCCGGCGGCAGTTCCGGGCCGGGGGCCTTCTTGTTCCAGTCCAGCGTTTCCAGGTAGTCGCGCACGAACTGTTTGTCGAAGGACGGCGGGTTGATGCCGACCCGGTAGCTGTCGGCCGGCCAGAAGCGCGAGGAGTCCGGTGTCAGCGCCTCGTCGATGAGGTGCAGCGTGCCGGCCGGATCGATACCGAATTCGAACTTGGTGTCGGCGATGATGATGCCGCGCTTCTGCGCGTGGAAGGCTGCTTCCATGTACAGCGCGGTGGCGACGGCGCGGGCCTGCTCGGCCAGTTGTGCGCCGGTCTTGCCGGTGCCCTCGAGTACGTCGGCCAGTGCCTTGTCGCACGCAATGCAGGCCTGCTCGAAGGAGATGTTCTCGTCGTGGTCGCCGACTTCGGCCTTGGTGGCCGGGGTGAAAAGCGGAATCGGGAACTGCGCGCCCTGCTGCAGACCCGGCGGCAGGGGGATGCCGCACACCGCGCCGGTGTTCTGGTAATCCTTCCAGCCCGAGCCGGCGAGGTAGCCTCGCACCACGGCTTCGATGGGCAGCGGGGTGAGGCGCTTGACCACCAGCGCGCGGCCGCGCACCTGATCACGCTCGTCCTCGGCCACCACGCTTTCGGGGTCGATGCCGGTGAGCTGGTTGGGGACGATGTGCGCGAGCTTGTCGAACCAGAAGTTGGCGGTGGCGGTGAGTACGCGGCCCTTGTCCGGAATCGGGTTCGGCAGTACCACGTCGAAGGCGGACAGGCGGTCGGTGGTGACGATCAGCAGGCGGTCGTCACCGACGGCGTAGATGTCGCGGACCTTGCCGCGACCGATCAGCGGCAGGCTGGTGATCGACGAATTGAACATCGGGGTGGCCACGGCTCAGGACTCCGGTTGGGGCGAAAAGCGCAAATTATACGCGTCCGTTGCCGCTCTCCGCCGCCAGCCGTTTGCGCATGCGCCGCAGGCTCAGCGACACCATTCCGGCAATGACCGGAATCGCCACGGCCGTGGCCACTTCCGGCGTGACCGGCACGATCTGCTCCTCGAGTCCCTTGGCGATGTAGTTCACCAGTTGTGAGCCGTAATAGGTGATGGCCACCACCGACAGCCCCTCGACGGTCTCCTGCAGCCGCAGCTGCAGCCGGGCTCGCCGGTTCATCTGTTCGAGCAGTTGCTGATTCTGGCGTTCCAGTTCCACTTCGACGCGGGTGCGCAGCAGTACCGCATTGCGTGCGATGCGGCCGGACAGGTCTTCCTGGCGGTTCGCGATCGAGGCGCAGGTGTCCATCGCCGGTTGCAGGCGGCGTTCCATGAACTCGCGCAGGGTCGGAAAGCCGGTGACGCGGATCTCGCGCAACTCCTCGATGCGAGCGCGCACCAGCCCCCAGTAGGCCGCGCCGGCGCCGAAGCGGTAGGTGTGGGTGGCGACCGACTGTTCGACGTCGGCGGCGAGTTTCGTCAGACGGCCGAGCACGCGCTGTTCGCCCTCGGGGGTTTCGGTACGGCCCATGCGGTGCACCAGATCGGCGAGTTCGTCTTCGGCGCGCGAGAGCAGCCGCGCGACCTGCTTGGCGACCGGGAAGGTGAGCAGGCCGATGACGCGATAGGTCTCGATCTCGACCAGACGCTGCACGGTGCGGCCGGCCTGGCGGGGCGTGAGCGAGTCGTTCACCACCAGAAAGCGCGAGAAACCATCGGTGATGCGGAAATCTGTGAACACCCAGCCGGCGCCGTGCGAGATCTTCGACACCACCATCTGCGTGGTGCCAGCCAGGTGCTGGGCGACCAGCGCCTCCGGATCGACTTCGGTCTTCGGACGCACCAGCACATGCGTGGCGACCACCAGCTGCCCCGGAATGCCGCGACGCCATTCTTCGGGCACGGCTTGCAGGGCGTGATCGTCGGCTACGTCGCTGCCGGCGTCGGCCTTGCGGAAGAAGGTGTAGCTGGAGAACTCGTTGTGACGCTCCCACTTGAAGCGGAACGGGCCTGCGTCGATGAAGACGTGGCCGGAGTCCGTGGCCGGCTCGGGCAGGCCGAGGCTGGCAGTCAGCGCCGCGAGGTGGCGCGGTTCCCGCCCGGCACTGCCGTCGTGGTGCATGAAGGCCAGATAGGTCACGGCCTCCGGTGAGTGCAGCGGCACCGGCGGACGGGCGTGCACCTCGTCGTTGAGCGTCAGGCGCTGCGGGTGTTGTTCGAACGGAACAGGCATGAAATGACGATCGTCCTCGGTGTGATCGGGGCGGGCCGGCAAGCGTCCCTGCTTCATATGATACTTATTGATATCGATGTTTGATTGATCGTGCCGACGCGAAAATTCGTCATCGTGGCGCAGCAATCATCTTCCCGGCCAGCTTGCGCTGTTCTGCATCCCGGCGCGCTGGTTCCTGCTGGCGCGCTTCTTCCCGTTCTCGCCGTTCTTCTTCTACGCGCTGTGGCGTGTCTTCCGTCATCCCTCGGAAGATGCGGCGGAGCGCCGTTTCGAGCGTTTCCTGACTTGCTGGGGGGCAGCGGTCTGCTGACTTTTCGCTGGCGGCCCATCACCGTCCCGACCTGCTGCTGCCGCTCTGGCCTGCCTGTGTGCTGCTGGCAGGACGCGAGATGGCGCGTGTGGCCGGGCGCGTCGGTTTGCGGCGGTTCGGTGTCGGCCTGGGGGTGGTGGTGCTGATCCTGCTGGGAGGACTGCTGGCGCAGTATCACGTGACCTGGGGCGGTCGCGCCGAGAGCACGGAGGTGTCGGAGTCCATCCGTGAGGCGGCACAGGCCTTCCGCGCATCCGGACTGAGCGCCGAGGCGCTGGAGCATTACGGTACGCCGGTGACCTTCCAGATGTTTCTGGGCTCCGCGCGGCAGTGGCGGTCGCCTTTGGAAATCGAGGAGATGCTGCGCGATCTGCGCGAACCTGTGTTCGTCGCGCTCGGCTACAAGACGCGGGAGGATCCCGCTATGGAAGGGGGCGGCCGCCTGGTTGAAGAAGTGTTCCAGTGGCCGCCCACATCCGGCGACGGCGCGGTAGTGCATGTCTACCGCGTGTCGCCCAGGGCCGTGCTTACTGCGCCTGCGGAATGATCAGCACTTCGACACGACGGTTCTGCGCACGGCCGGCCGCCGTGGCGTTGTCGGCGATCGGACGGCTGAAGCCGTAACCCATCGCCTGGATGCGGCTCGAGTCGACGCCGCGTCCGATCAGGTAGCTGGCCACGCTCTTCGCGCGGTTTTCGGACAGGGTCTGATTGAAGGCGGCCGAACCGGTCGAATCGGTGTGACCTTCGACGCGAACCACGGTGCCGGGATACTGGCGGATGCTGTTGGCGATTTGGTCCAGCACCGGGCCGAACTGTGCTTTCACGTCAGCGCGACCGACATCGAAGGTGATGTTTTCCGGCGCCTGCAGGCGGATGGTGTCGCCGTCGCGCACCACGTCCACGCCGGTGCCCTGCATGTCGCGGCGCAGCTCGGCTTCCTGCTGGTCCATCTGGCGGCCGATCAGGCCCCCCACCGCCGCGCCGACCGCCGCGCCGATCAGTGCGCCCTGGCCACGGTCGCTGCTGCCGGAAACGCCCGCGCCGAGCAATGCGCCCGCCCCGGCGCCAATGGTGGCTCCGGTTGCAGTCTTGCGGTTTTCGCCGGTATACGGATTGCTTTCGCAGCCGGCAACGAAGATGGCGGCGGCGAGAAGGGCCAGACTGAGACTCTTTTTCATGTTGTGCTCCCTGTTCCAGTGAAAGACGATTTGATTCTGCGTCGGGCCAGCCGTGCTGGCCAGCAACGCGGGGACCTGCTTTGTAAGCGCGTGCTTCAGTTGCGGGCAGGCCACAGCGCTAGATCGGCGGGGTCGTCCACGTCATTCAGCGTAGCACCTTCGTGCAGGTTCCACCCCAATCGGCGGAAACGCTCACGCGTCACGGTGGCGACCGACGGTGTGCTCCAGGCGATGCCGGTGAACAGCGAAGGGGCGCAGGTCTTCAGCCCGAGCAGCGCGTAGCCACCGTCTGCGACCGGGTACATCACTGCATCGGCGGTGTCGAGCAGGGCACACGCCTCGCGCAGCAGCCTGCCCGACATCTGCAAGCAGTCCGTGCCGATCAGCACGACGTGCTCACCGCCGGTCAGCGTGCGCGTTGCAGCGCGCTGCATGCGGTCGCCCAGATCGCCAGCCCCCTGGGCTGATCGCCCAATGCCGGTCGCTATGGGGGTGTCAGACCATGCTGAGTCGTCCGGCGCCGGGTCCATGCACAGTTCGACCGGTCCGCAGGCTGCATCGACGGCAGCCGACAGTGTGCGCTCGAGCATCTCCCGTGCGAGTCGTGCCGCAGCTTCGGCGCCCAGGGCCGGTATCAGCCGGGTCTTGACGCGACCCGGCTGCGGCGCCTTGGCGAAGATGATGATGCGGGTCTTCATCGATAGCGCTCCGCGAGCATTGATGCCGGCACGCCGCGCCAGTAGTCCCAGCGCAGCCGCCACATCAGCATGATGGTGCGCCACACGCCGCGCTGCTCCCAGCGCCGACCGGAAGTGCGCACCGGCACGCCGATGCAGGCCGGGCGGGATTGGCGCAGCAGGCGTGCGGACAGTTCGATGTCTTCCATCAGTGGCTGCTCGGGAAAACCGCCGGCGGCGTCGAAGGCCCCACGCATGACGAACATGGCCTGATCGCCGGTGGCGATGCCGGTGAGGCGGGAGCGGATGTTCATCAGCGTCGCGACCACGCGCAGCATCTTCGGCTGGCCTTCGATCACGACGTCGAAGCGCCCCCACACCCGGCTGCCGGAAAGCGCGTCGCGGATCAGCCTGCCCGCATCCGCCGGCAGCACGGTGTCGGCATGCAGAAACAGCAGCACTGCGCCGTCGGCCGCGTTCGCACCGGCATTCATCTGGCGGGCGCGACCGGGTGACGAGTTGATCACGATCACGCCGGCTGCGCGCGCGATCTCCGGCGAGCCGTCGCGGCTGCCGCCGTCCACGACGATGATCTGCGCGTCGAGCGTGGCGAGCCGCGCAAGCAGGTCGGGCAGGCGCGCGGCCTCGTCGAGCACCGGAATGATGATGGACAGCCGCATGCTTCAGCCGCGCGGTTCGATGCGTTGCTCCGCGAGCGGCGCGGCCTCGGCCGGGCCGAGGCGCCAACGGTGGTAGCGCGCCAGCCAGCCGAGGACACGCTGCGGCGCATGCGCGCGCTTCCATTCGCCGGCCGCGTACTTGTTGGCTTCGGCCATGGTCGGGTAGGCGTGAATGGTGCCGAGCACCTTGTTCAGGCCTAGCCGGTGCTTCATCGCCAGCACGTACTCGGCGAGCAGTTCGCCGGCGTGCTCACCGACGATGGTGACGCCGAGGATGCGATCCGAACCCGGCGCGGTCAGCACCTTCACGAAGCCGTGGTCGGCGCTGTCGGCAATCGCGCGGTCGAGGTCATCGATGCCGTAGCGCGTCACCTCGAAGGCGATGCCGCGCTCGCGCGCCTCGGCCTCGTTGAGCCCGACGCGTGCCACCTCGGGATCGATGAAGGTCACGTGCGGAACCACCGACCAGTCTACGGCGAAGCGCCTGAGCTGCCCGAACAGGCCATTGACCGCCGCATACCAGGCCATGTGCGCGGCGGTGTGCGTGAACTGGTAGGGGCCGGCGACGTCGCCGACGGCGTAGATGTTGGGGTACAGCGTCTCCAGATACTCGTTGGTCTGGATGGTGCGCTCGGCAGGGATGCCCAGCGCTTCCAGCCCGTAACCGGTGAGCCGTGCCTTGCGGCCGACGGCGACCAGCAGCGCGTCAAAGGCAATGCGCCGTACGCCGGCCTCGCCCTGCACCACCAGCATGCGCCGGCCCGCCTCGCGCTCCACGCGCACCGCCTCGCGGCCGGTCAGCACCTCGACGCCATCGGCCTCCAGCCCGGCGCGTACCTGTGCCGACACGTCCTCGTCCTCGCGCGGCAGCAGACGCGGCCCTTGCTGCACCTGCACCACCTGCGAACCCAGTCGCGCGAAGGCCTGCGCTAGCTCGCAACCGATCGGTCCGCCGCCCAGCACCACCAGCCGCTGCGGGACTTCGTCCAGCTGCGCAAAGCGTTCCCACACGGTGTCGCTGGTGACATGGCCCGAGTCCTCGATGCCGGGAATGTCCGGCACGATCGGTGAGGCGCCGGTGGCGAGCACGATGGAGCGCGCGGTCAGGCGCTGGCGCGTGCCGTCATTGAGTTTGATCTCGACCGTCCACGGGTCGACCAGCTTCGCGTAGCCCTGCAACACCTCGACCCCCAGCGCGGTGTAGCGCTCGATGCTGTCGTGCGGTTCTATGGCGCGGATCTTGTCGTGCACGCGCGCCATCACGGCGCGGAAGCTGAACTTCGGCTCGGCCACTTCGAGTCCGTAGCGCTCGGCCTGACGCATGTGATGCGCCGCCTTGGCGCTGCGGATCAGTGCCTTGCTCGGCACGCAGCCGGTGTTCAGACAATCGCCGCCCATGCGGTGGGCTTCGATCAGCGTGACCCTGGCCTTCACGGCTGCCGCGATGTAGGCCGACACCAGCCCGCCGGCGCCGGCGCCGATCACGATCAGATTGCGGTCGAAACGCGTCGGGCGCGTCCATCCCGCATACACCCGCTTGCGGCGCATCCGCTCGATGACGAAGCGCGCGATCAGCGGGAATACGCCGAGCAGCGCGAAGGAGGCGAGCAGGCCGGGCGAGACGATGTCGCCCAGCGACTCGATGCGCCCGATCTGCGTGCCGGCATTCACGTACACCGCCGTGCCGGCCAGCATGCCGAGCTGACTGACCCAGTAGAAGGTGGCCGTGCGCAGCGGCGTGAGTCCCATCAGCAGGTTGATGAGGAAGAACGGAAACACCGGCACCAGGCGCAGCGTGAACAGATAGAAGGCGCCGTCGCGCTCGACGCCGCGGTTGATCGCGCCCAGTCGGTCGCCGAAGCGGCTCTGCACCGCGTCGCGCAGCAGGAAGCGCGACACCAGAAAAGCCAGCGTCGCGCCGATGCTCGACGCGAAGGACACCAGCACGGTGCCGGTGGCAAGCCCGAACAGCATGCCGGCCGCGATGGTCATGATCGCCGCGCCTGGCAGCGACAGCGCCGCCATCACCACATAAGCCGCGAAATAGGCGCCCAGCACCTGCCACGGATGCTCCGCGTACAATCCGGCGAAGCCGGCCTGGCCCTGCTTGAGGGCGTCGAGCGTGAGGTGGCGGTCGAGGTCGAGCGCGAAGAAGGCGATGACCACCATGAGAATCACACCGACGAGAGCGAGTTTTTTCATCGTTTTTTCCTGGCAGGGTGATGAAAAACGTAGCGAGGATGGCCAGATGCAAGGCGCACGGAGCGCAGCGACCGAGACATACCTTCAGGCAGGCGAGGGGGTGAGCACCGCG
>JBFHJY010000062.1:0-9976 GCA_041595655.1 Azoarcus sp. | reverse complement strand
GCGGCTTGGTCTTGGCGTCGATGCGGGCCTGCAGCGCGCTGCGAAAGCCAAGGTCGGGCGACGGGATCTGGAAGGGCATGGTGGAGGGCAAGGAAGTCAGGCGGGCGATGGTAGCACCGGCCGCGGCCGATCAGCCCTTGTCCGCCGGAGCGCGCAAGGGTACAAGACAGCCTCCTTGAGCCGCATGCAACGCAGACAGAACCCTTCATGAGTGACGAACAGGCCAGCCCGCATTGTTTCAACCACGCCGAGCGAAAAGGCGTGTATCGCGCCATTTTCGAGCGCCGCGACGTGCGCGCGCAGTTTCGCCCGGACCCGCTGCCGGACGACGTGCTGGCCCGCTTGCTGGCCGCGGCGCATCACGCGCCGTCGGTCGGCTTCATGCAGCCCTGGGACTTCGTCGTGATCGCCGACCGCGCCGTGCGCCAGCGCGTGAAGGACAGTTTTGACCGTGAGAACGCCCGCGCGGCCACACTGCATGAGGGCGAGCGCGGCGTGCTGTACCGCCGCCTCAAGCTCGAAGGCATTCTCGAAACGCCGCTCAACCTGTGCATCACCTGCGACCGTCGGCGGGGCGGCCCGCACGTGCTCGGGCGCAATACCATGCTCGATACCGACCTCTTCAGCACCTGTCTGGCGGTGCAGAACCTGTGGCTGGCCGCGCGCGCCGAAGGTGTCGGCGTGGGCTGGGTGAGCATCATCGATCCGGCCGAACTGGCGACCTTGCTGGGTCTGCCCGAAGGCGTCTATCCGCTGGCCTATCTGTGTCTGGGCTACGTGGACGAATTCCTCACCGAGCCGGAGCTGGCGCGCGCCGGCTGGCGCCAGCGGCTGGATCTGCGCACGCTGGTGCATCGTGACGGCTGGGGCGAACCGCTGGGGCCGGACGATTCGCTGCGCGCGGCGCTCGATGCGCTGTGAGGTTCAGCTCTTGAGTGCCAGCGGCAGGCCCGCCGCTATAAAGCTGACCTTGTCGCAGCGCTCAGCCATGGCCTGATTGAGCCAGCCGGCTTCGTCGCGAAAGCGCCGCCCGAGCGGCGTTTCCGGCACCAGCCCGAGGCCGGTTTCGTTGGCCACCAGCAGCACCGTGCCGGGCAAGGTGGGCAGGGCCTGCAGCAGCGCCTCGCGTTCGCGCGCCAGCAGGGCGTCGCGTTCGGGCGAGGCGTCGCCGAGCAGGTTGGCCAGCCACAGCGTGAGGCAATCGACGATCACCACGCGGCCTTCCGCGGCTTCGCGCTGCAGTGCGTCGGCCAGCGCCATCGGCGCTTCCACGGTGCGCCAGTCAGCCGGCCGGTCGGCCTGATGACGGCGGATTCGCTCGGCCATTTCGGCGTCCAGCGCCTCGGCCGTGACGATGACGCTGACCGGCCCGCCCTGGCTGCGGGCAATCTCTTCGGCATGGCGGCTCTTGCCCGAGCGGGCGCCGCCGAGGATCAGATGGGAACTCATTCGGTTTCAGGTGGTCGCGGGCGTTTCAGGCTATCATGCGCACTCGTCCCATGAGGGGCGAGCGTGTTTCAGGTGCCTGACAGCAGTTCATGCTCGAAGGGTAAACGGGAAACAGGTGAGCGCTGCAATGCCGCGCGATGCCTGTGCTGCCCCCGCAACGGTAAGTGGAAGCAAGGCGCATCGATATGCCACTGGACGCAAGTCCGGGAAGGCGATGCGTCGGACGATGATTGGTCGTCCAGCCCACGAGCCCGGATACCGGCCTGCCACACATATCGGCGAAGTTCCGCGGGGTGGCGGCGCGACCTGTTTGACCTGGTTTCTCCCTCCCTGGACTTCGGTTTTGTACTGGTTCCGCCTTGCGGGGACGCACGGCGGGCCGTCAGGGAGTTTTTCATGCCTTTCAAGTTCAAGCTCGCCGCGCTCGCGGTGGCCTCTGTATTTCCGTTTTCCGCTTCCGCACAGACATCCGAGACGCCGCTCGATCCGGTACTCGTTACCGCGACTGGCGTTGAGATGGCCGACGTCGATGCGCCCTACGCTTCCGAGGTGCACACCCGCCGGGACATCGAGCGCTCGGGTGCCGCCACGCTGGTTGAATATCTGTCGCGCTACTCGTCGGTGAACGTCATGCCGAACTTCGGCAACCGCTTCACACCGGCCATCGACATGCGTGGCTACGGCATCGGTGACGGCTACCAGAACATCGTCGTCAGCGTGAACGGCCGCCGCCTGAACAACATCGACATGGTGCCGCAGCTGCTGGGTTCGGTGCCGCTGGGCGACATCGAGCGGATCGAGATCACCAAGGGCAGCGGCTCGGTGATGTACGGCGACGGCGCCATGGCCGGCAGCATCCAGATCTACACGCGGGCGCGCACCGGCGTTTCGCTTGAGGGCTATGTCGGCAGCCACGGCGCGCGCGGGCTGAATGCCTCGGCCGGCATCGATCTCGGGCGCTTCGCGATCTCCGCGAGCGCCGAAAAGAGCGATCACGACGGCTTCAGCAAGAAGGACTCGACCGGGCATCGCGACGAATCCGATGCCGATTCCTGGCAGGTGAGCCTGAGCGGCAAGCCGGTGGACCGCCTGCGACTGAGCTTCGATGCGGGCAAGACACGCATCGATACGCGCTATCCCGGCCGCCTGACGCAGGCGCAGTTCGACGATGACCCGGCGCAGAACAACGGCAGTCCCTACACCCAGCAGGATTTCGAGTCCGACTACTGGCAGGCCGGTGCCGAGTTCGACCTGAACAGTGAGCTCACCCTGAGCCTGCGCCACTCGCGTGAGGACAAGGAGTCGGTGTTCGCCTCCGGCTTCGCGTCGGAGTACGACTACGACACCACCGACGTGGCGCTGAAGTTCCGCCGCGACGGGCTGGCGTTGACGACGGGTTACCAGGTGTTCGACGGGCGCCGCACCGGCAGTGACAACAAGACCGACAAGGACAACGCCGCCTGGTTCGTGCACGGGCAGTACGAGTTCGACCGCTTCCTGGTCTCGGCCGGCTGGCGCACTGAGCGCGTGAAGTACGCCTACCGACCGGATGCGGGCGCAACGCTGAAGGACGACGAGAAGCTGTCGGCCTGGGACATCGGCGTGAACTACCGCGTCGATGACGAGTGGTCGGTGTTTGCCAACTACAACTCGGCCTTCCAGGCGCCCGACGTCGACCGCTTCTTCGTGTGGGGCGGTGGCTTCAACGCCTTCATCGACCCGGCCCGTGTGCGCACGCTCAACGTCGGCTTCAACCACGTGACACCCGCCAATCGCCTCAAGGTCACGGCCTTCCACGCGCGATTGCGTGACGAGATCTACTACAACGCCAGCACCTTCACGAACACCAACATCGACCGCTCGCACAAGTACGGCATCGAGGTGCAGGACATCTGGCGCATCAACGAGCGCTTCACCGCGAGCATGAACTACGCCTGGACGCGCGCCATCATCGATCGTGAGAACGATGGCGGTGGTGCCTTCAATGGCAAGAACCTGCCGGGCGTATCACGGCATTCGGCGGTGGTCTCGCTCAATGCCAAAGTCGGCGAGAATGGCAACCTCAACCTGTCGCACAGCTGGCGCAGCAAGGCCTATGCCTCGAACGACTTCGACAACAACAATGCGCAGAAGACCAAGGCCTACCATTCCACCGATGTCTCCTACCGTCATCGCGTCGCGCGAGACGTCGAGCTGTTCGCCTCGGTCAGCAACCTCTTCGAGCGCGAAAACGGCTTGTGGGTGCGCGATGACGCGGTTTATCCGGTGGACTTCACGCGTACCTGGCGTATCGGTGCGCGCGTCTCGTTCTGATCCTGAGCAGGCGGCGCGCGTCTGATGTCCGGGCGCGTCCGTCTGCTGTTCATTGTTGCCGCGCTCGCGCTGTCCGGCGTGGGCGCGGTGCTGTGGGCGCTCACCGCGGGTGAGTTCGCCGTCTCTCCGCTGGGGGCCATGGCCGCGCTGTTCGGCTCCGGCACGGGTATCGAATCCGATGTCGTGCGTCACCTGCGCCTGCCGCGCGCCATTGCCGTATTTGCCTGCGGCGGCCTGCTGGCGCTGGCCGGTGCGCTGATGCAGGTGCTGCTGCGCAATCCGCTGGCGGATCCCTACATTCTCGGCATCTCGGGCGGTGCAGCGGTTGGCGCGCTGTTCGCGATGATGATCGGCCTCGCGCCGTGGATGGTTGATGGCGCGGCCTTTGCCGGCGCGCTGGCGGCCATGCTGCTGGTGTTCGGGCTGGCGCATGGCGATGGCTCGTGGACGCAGACGCGGCTGCTGCTGACCGGCGTCGTCGTCGCCGCCGGCTGTGGCGCGCTGGTGTCGCTGATGCTGTCGCTCGCCACCGATACCCGCGTGTATTCCATGCTGTTCTGGCTGATGGGCGACGCCAGCGGCGCCACCCAGCCGTGGCCGGCGCTGGTGGTGCTGGGTGTGGCGCTAATCGTGCTGGCTCCCTTCGCACGTGATCTCAACGTGCTCTCGCGTGGCGAGGATGGAGCGCGTGCGCTGGGCGTCGATGTCCGCATGCTGCGTTATCTGCTTTACGCGCTGGCTTCCCTGCTCACAGCGGTTTCGGTCACGCTGATCGGTTCGGTCGGCTTTGTCGGCCTGATCGTGCCGCACCTGGTGCGGCTGATCATCGGTAACGATCAGCGCGTGCTGTTACCGGCGGCGGCGCTGGCGGGCGGCACTCTGCTGACCTTTGCCGATACTGCCGCGCGCACCGTGCTCGCGCCGATCCAGTTGCCGGTCGGCGTGCTCACGGCGCTGATCGGTGTGCCGCTGTTTCTGTTCCTGCTCTCACGGCGGATGCGCTGATGGCGAGCGGAGAGGTCCTGCTCGACATCAATCAACTCGCGCTGCGCGTGGGCGAGCGCTGGCTGTGCTGCGCCTTCAGTCAGCAATTGCGCGCCGGCGAGGTGCTGGTGCTGCTGGGTCCGAACGGCGCGGGCAAGACCACGTTGCTGCGCACGCTCGCCGGCCTTGCGCCGCCCGCGGCCGGCACGCTGTCAATTGCCGGGCGCTCTGTTGAAGACTGGCCGCCGCGCGAGCTGGCGCGTTTGCGCGGCTATCTGCCGCAGCAGCAGCCCGACTTGTTTCCGTCCAGCGTGCTGGAAACCGTGATGGTCGGCCGTCACCCGCATCTGGGGCGTTGGGGCTGGGAGGGTGAGCAGGACGTCGCCGTCGCCGAGGCCGCGCTGAGCGAGACCGGCATGCTCGATTTTGCCGCGCGCGATGTGCTGACGCTGTCCGGTGGCGAGCGTCAGCGCGTGGCTATCGCCGCGCTGCTGGCGCAGGCCCCGCGTCTGATGTTGCTCGATGAGCCGACCAATCACCTCGACCTGCACCACCAGATCAGCACGCTGGAATTGCTGCGCGCACGTGCTGAAGCCGGCTGCGCGGTGGTTACGGTGCTGCACGACATCAACCTCGCCGCACGGCTGGCCGACCATGTCGTGCTCTTCGACGGGCGCGGCCGGGTGTTGGCCGGTGCGCGCGACGAGGTGCTGCGCGCTGATGTGCTGGAGCAAGCCTTCTCGCAGACCATGGACTGCATCGAACACGCCGGCCGGCGCATCTTCGTGCCGCGCTGAACCCGATTTTCTGCCTGACCGGAGTACCCATGACTGACGAAACCGCCCGCAACCAACGTCACAACGAGCGCATGAAGCGCAAGAAGGCCGTCATCGACGCCAGTATCGCCAAGGCCGACGAGGTGCGCGGCGTGCTGCTGGTGAACACCGGCAACGGAAAGGGCAAATCCAGCGCCGCCTTCGGCGTGCTGGCGCGTGCGCTGGGACACGGCATGCGCGCTGGCGTGGTGCAGTTCGTGAAGGGGCGTTCCGACACCGGCGAGGAGGCCTTCTTCCGCCAGCAGCCTGGCGTTGAATGGCACGTCATGGGCGAGGGCTTCACCTGGGACACGCAGGATCGCGCGCGCGACATCGCCAAGGCAGAGGAAGGCTGGGCGCAGGCCCGCGCGCTGCTCGCCAACCCCGACATCGGGCTGGTCGTGCTGGATGAGCTCAACATCGCGCTGAAGTACGGCTATCTGGATGTGACCACCGTGCTGACCGACCTGCAATCGCGCCCGCGCATGCAGCATGTCATCGTCACCGGACGCGGCGCGCCGGACGAACTGATCGAAGCGGCCGATACGGTGACCGACATGGGCATGGTGAAACACGCCTACAAGGCCGGCGTGCAGGCGATGCCGGGGGTGGAGTTCTGAGGGGCGGAATAGGGCGGGCTGCCAACCGTTGCGGAATTCAACGCATCGGGATACTGCGTTCGCTCAGGACCACTTTGTTGCCATTGGGATCGAATCGCACCAGTTCTTGGCGGCCGTTGCGGCATCGGGCGTAAGTGGTGTTGAGTACGCCGCCGGATTCGGCGATGCATTCTTCCTTTGAGCGCGGCTGGATCGTTATCCATTGCGGCTGAAGGGAATGGACGCCTTGCGCAACGCCGGCCCCGACGCCCGCTCCGAACTCACCCACCACCCTGCCAGCCTGGTTGGCGGCCGACTGAGCAAGCGTGAGGCCCGAAAAGCTGGCGGCCATGACAAACAGGATGATTCTCATGTCGAAAGCTTAACCTCGGCGGTATGTCCGCAGGTGCACAAGTTGCATGCGGTCAGTGCTTTTTCCGCACTTCCTCCAGCTGCCCGCACAGCATTTCCGCCCCAGCCAGAATTCGCGGACTGTGCCGCTGGATCAGGTCCGGCGGGATGTGGAACAGGTGGCCGTTGCGCACGGCAGCCAGATCGCCCCAGCGCCGCCAGTCATCCAGCCATTCCGGTCGTGCGGCGTCCATGCCGCTGGCGACGATGGCCTGCGGGTTGGCGGCTAGCACGCTTTCCATGCCGATGCGCGGCGTCAGCGTGGGCAGCGCGGCGAACACGTTTTCGCCGCCACACAGGCGCAGCACCGCCGAGATCAGGTGTTCGCCGTTCACGGTCATCAGCGGGGCGTGCCAGACCTGATAAAAGACGCGCACCGGTGGCTGGTTTGAGTGCTTCGCTTCCAGCGCCGTGCGGCGGGCGCGGAAGGCGGCTGCTGCGGAATCTGCCGTGGCTGAGGTGCCGGCGAGCCGGCCGATGCGCTGCAGGCTGTGGGCGATGTCGTCGAGCGAATGCGGGTCGTTGACGAACACCGCGATGCCCAGCGCCTGCAGCCGTTCGCGTTCGGCCGGGCGGTTGCCCTCGCCCCAGCCGATCACCAGATCCGGGCGCAGCGCCAACACCGCCTCGACATCCACCTTGTGATAGCCGCCGACGCGCGGCAGCGCCTTGGCGGCTTCGGGGTAGTCGCTGTACGACACCGCGCCGACCACCTGCTCGCCCGCGCCGGCGGCGTACAGCAGTTCGGTGACGTGCGGCGCAAGGCTGACGATGCGGCGGGCCGGCTCGGCCAGGCGCACTTCGCGGCCCAGATCGTCGGTGACGGTGATGGCGTCGGCCTGTGCGAGTGCGGGCAGCAGGGCGAGCAGCAAGGGGGTGACGAGGCGGCGGATCATCGCGGGGTTCCGGTGAGGGCGTGGTCGAGCGTGGATGCCAGTCGCGTCAATTCGGCGCTGTTTGCGGGCAGGCCGAAACGCAGCGCGGCGGGTTCGGCGAAGCGTCGCACGAGCACGCCCTGCCCGGCGAAGCGGTCGGCCAGCAGCTCGGCGTGAGGGGTCAGCACGCGCTGGAACAACGCGGTGCCGTGCGGCTGGAGGCCACGTGAGGACAACAGGGCGGCGAGTTGCGCGGCGCTGTCCGCAAGACGTGCTCGGGCGGTGTCCTGCCACGCATGGTCGGCCAAGGCCGCCCGCAGCGCATGGCGCGCCGGCCCGCTGACGGCCCACGGGCCAAGATGTTCCGCAAGTCTTGCGCGCAGTTCGGCCGGTCCGAATACGAAGCCTGCGCGTGCGCCGGCCAGTCCGAAGAACTTGCCCGGCGAGCGCAGCACGATCAGGCCGGGCTCGCCGGCTTGCGGCGCCAGCGAATCTTCCGGCGTGACGTCGATGAAGGCCTCGTCGACGATCAGCCAGCCGCCGCGTGCGGCGAGTTTGCGGTACCAGTCTGTCAGCTGGGCGGTGGCGAAGCGCGTGCCGCAGGGATTGTTGGGGTTGCAGACCACGACGATGTCGCTGTGCGCTATGGCGGCCTCGAGCGCCTCGGGGGCGCACAGCCGCGGAGCGCGCTCGCGCCACGCCCAGGCGTGTTCCGCATAGCCGGGGGCGAGTACGCTCACGCGCTCACCCCGCAGCAATGCCGGCAAGGTCTGGATGGCGGCCTGCGTGCCGGCTACCGGCAACAAGTCCTTGCTGCCGTAGTAGGCGGCTGCGGCGGCTTCGAGGCCGTCGTCGCCCTCGGGCAGGCGTTGCCAGATTTCGGGCGGGATCGGCGGCGCCGGATAAGGCTGCGGGTTGATCCCGGTGGACAGGTCCAGCCAGTCGGTCAGCGCGATGCCGTGGCGCTGCGCGGCTTCGCGCAGGCGGCCGCCGTGCACGGGCGGGGCGCTCATGCTGCGAGCCCCGCGAGCAGTTCAAAAGCAAGTACTGCTCCCAGCCATAGCCATACGCTGTTGCGCACCAGGGTGGTGGTGCGGCGGAGAGTAGTGGCATCGGCGGGCAGGCCGCAGCCGAGTGTGGGGCGTGCCTCGATCTGCCCGTGATAAGGTGCCGGGCCGCCCAGACGCACGCCCAGCGCACCCGCGCCGGAGGCCATCACTGGCCCGGCGTTGGGGCTGCTCCACTGCGGCGCCTGCTCCCGCCAGCAGGCCAGAGCCTGGCGCGTGTGGCCCAGCAGGGCATAGGTGAGGGCGGTGAGCCGGGCGGGAATCCAGCCCAGCACGTCATCAACGCGTGCGGCAATGCGGCCGAAGCGCAGGTGGCGCGGTGTGCGGTAGCCCCACATGGCGTCGAGGGTGTTGGCCAGCCGCGCCAGCAGGGCGCCGCCGCCGCCGGCAAGGCAGAACCAGAACAGCGTCGAGAACACGGCGTCGTGGCCGTTCTCCAGCACCGATTCGGTGGCGGCGCGGGCAATGCCCTCTGCGTCGAGTGCGGCGGTGTCCCGGCTGACGATGCGCGACACCTGTTCGCGCGCGGCGTCCAGCTGACCGGCTGCGAGCGGCGCGGCCACCGCTTCGGCATGCTCACGCAGGCTGCGGGCGCCCAGCGCAAACCACAGCAACGCGACGTCGATCGGCCAGTGCGCCCAGTCGGTACCGGTGCGCAGCCACAGCGCTAGCGCCACCCACGGCAGCACGGCGAGACACCAGGCGACGAGGCCGGCGAAAATACCGTCGCCGATGTGGCGGCGGGCGAGGGATTCAATGACGCCGGCCCAGCGGCCGAAGGCCACGAGCGGGTGCAGGCGGTTGGGCGGCTCGCCGACAAGGCGGTCAAGCAGCAGTCCGAGAGCGAGTTTGAGAGCGAGTTCGGGCATGGCAGGCGGCGAACATACCACGCAGGGCGGGTGACAGAACGAGGAGAGTAGGGCATGCAGGCCTTGATGGTGCAGGGAACGACGTCGGATGCCGGCAAGAGCACGCTGGTGGCGGGGCTTGCGCGCGTGCTGGCGCGGCGCGGCGTGCACGTGGCGCCGTTCAAGCCGCAGAACATGGCGCTCAATTCGGCGGTGACGGTGGACGGCGGCGAGATCGGCCGTGCGCAGGCGCTGCAGGCCGTGGCCGCACGCGTGGCGCCACGCATCGACTTCAACCCCATCCTGCTCAAGCCGTCGAGCGACACCGGCGCGCAGGTCATCGTGCATGGCCGCGCGGTGGCGCAGCTCGATGCGCGAGCGTACCACGACTACAAGCGCATCGCGATGGCCGCGGTGATGGAATCCTGGCAGCGGCTGACGGCTGAGTTCGACTGTGTGCTGATCGAGGGCGCGGGCAGCCCGGCCGAGATCAACCTGCGCGACCGCGATATCGCCAACATGGGCTTTGCCGAGGCGGCCGACGTGCCGGTGGTGCTGGTGGCCGACATCGACCGCGGCGGCGTCTTCGCCCACCTGGTGGGCACGCTCGAGCTC
>JBFHJY010000061.1:0-10017 GCA_041595655.1 Azoarcus sp. | reverse complement strand
GTACCCTCCTCGGCCTCGGGTGTGGTCAAGGAAGTGCTGGTCAAGGTCGGCAGCAAGGTTTCCGAGGGCTCGGTGCTGATCAAGGTCGAAACGGCTGGCGACGCCAGCACGCCGGCACCGGCCAAGGCTGCTGCTGCGCCAGCTGCCGCGGCCCCCGCGCCCGCCGCAGCACCTGCAGCCGCCCCTGCCGCGACGCCGTCAGCTGCGCCTGCCGCGGCCGAAAACGCCCCGACTCCGGTGCAGCTCGGCGGCACAGTGCATGCCAGCCCGTCGGTGCGCGCCTATGCCCGGGAACTCGGCGTCGACCTGTCGCAGGTCAAGGCCAGCGGCCCCAAGAATCGCATCCTGCGCGAAGATGTCTCCGCCCACGTCAAGGGCGCCATGACCAGCGGCGTGGTGCCGGGCAAGACGCCGGCTGCCGCTGCAAGCGGTGGTGGTGGCGGGCTCGACCTGCTGCCTTGGCCGAAGGTCGATTTCGCCAAGTTCGGCGAGGTCGACGTGCAGCCGATGAAACGCATCAAGAAGATCTCGGGCGCCAACCTGCACCGCAACTGGGTGATGATTCCGCACGTCACGCAGTACGACGAAACCGACGTCACCGACCTCGAGACGCTGCGCCGCGAGCTCAACGAAACCCGCGAAGCCAAGGCCCAGGGCGTGCGCTACACGATGCTCGCCTTCGTCATCAAGGCCTGCGTCGCGGCGCTGAAGAAGTACCCGCAGTTCAACACCTCGCTCGACGGCGACAACCTGGTGTTCAAGAAGTACTTCCACATCGGTTTCGCCGCCGACACCGAGAACGGCCTGGTCGTGCCGGTGATCAAGAACGCCGACCAGAAGAGCGTCACCGAGATCGCGCTGGAGATGGCGGATCTGTCGAAGAAGGCGCGCGACGGCAAGCTCGGCTCGGCCGACATGCAGGGCGGCACCTTCTCGATCTCCAGCCTCGGCGGCATCGGTGGCACCTACTTCACGCCGCTGATCAACGCGCCTGAAGTGGCCATCCTGGGTCTGTCCAAGCTGTCCATGAAACCGCTGTGGGACGGCGAGAAGTTCGTCCCGCGCCAGGTGCTGCCGCTGTCGCTGTCCTACGACCACCGCGTCATCGACGGCGCCGAAGGCACGCGCTTCATCGACTACATCAGCAAGGCGCTGGCCGACATGCGTCGCACGCTGATCTGACCGGGAGACCCTCATGGCAACGATTGAAGTGAAGGTCCCGGACATCGGCGATTTCGACTCCGTGCCGGTCATCGAGCTGTTCGTCAAAGCCGGCGACACGCTCAAGCCTGAAGACGCCATCTGCACGCTGGAATCGGACAAGGCGACGATGGACGTTCCCTCGCCCGCCGCCGGCAAGGTGACGAAGGTGCTGGTCAAGGTCGGCGACAAGGTCGCCGAAGGCTCGGTGCTGCTGGAACTGGAGGCTGCCGGTGAAGCTGCCGCCGCACCGTCTGCCCCGCCCCCCAAGGCCGAGGCCCCCGCAGCACCGGCCGCCGCAGCCCCTGCGCCCGCCGCCGCCAGCCATTCCGGCAGCGCCGACATCGAGTGCGATCTGCTGGTGCTCGGCGCCGGGCCCGGCGGCTATTCGGCCGCCTTCCGCGCCGCAGACCTGGGTCTCAGGACCGTCATCGTCGAGCGTTACCCGACGCTGGGCGGGGTATGCCTGAACGTCGGCTGCATTCCGTCCAAGGCGCTGCTGCATGTAGCCGGCGTGATGGACGAAGTTGCCCACTTCACCGATCTGGGCGTGAGCTACGCCAAGCCCAAGCTCGACATCGACAAGCTGCGCGGCCACAAGGAGAAAGTCGTCGGCAAGCTCACCACCGGGCTGGCCGGCATGGCCAAGGGCCGCAAGGTCGAGGTGGTTCGTGGTTATGGTGCCTTCCTCGATCCCGACCATGTCGAGGTCGAACTGACCGATGGCGACGCGCAGGACAAGACCGGCGGGAAGAAGGTCATCAAGTTCAAGCAGGCCATCATCGCCGCCGGCAGCCAGGCCGTGCGCCTGCCCTTCATGCCGGAAGACCCGCGCGTGGTGGACTCCACTGGCGCGCTGGAACTCAAATCGGTCCCGAAGCGCATGCTGGTGATCGGCGGCGGCATCATCGGGCTGGAGATGGCCACGGTGTATTCCACGCTGGGCGCGAAGATCGACGTGGTCGAAATGATGGACGGCCTGATGCAGGGCGCCGACCGCGACCTCGTCAAGGTGTGGGAGAAGGTCAACGCTCACCGCTTCGACAAGGTCATGCTCAAGACCAAGACGGTATCGGCCGAGGCGAAGAAGGACGGCATCTGGGTCAAGTTCGAGGGCGAGAAGGCGCCGGCCGAGGCGCAATGCTACGACCTCGTGCTGGTCGCGGTGGGCCGCAGTCCCAACGGCAACAAGATTGCCGCCGACAAGGCCGGCGTGGCGGTGACCGACCGCGGCTTCATCGAAGTCGACAACCAGATGCGCACAAACGTCAGCCACATCTTCGCCATCGGCGACATCGTCGGCCAGCCCATGCTGGCCCACAAGGCCGTGCATGAGGGCCACGTCGCAGCCGAGGTGGCGGCCGGCCAGAAGGCCAGCTTCGACGCGCTGCAGATCCCGTCGGTCGCTTACACCGACCCGGAAGTGGCTTGGGCCGGCCTGACCGAACTCGAAGCCAAGGCCAAGGGCATCGAGTACGAGAAGGCGGTGTTCCCGTGGGCCGCCTCCGGCCGCGCGATTGCCAACGGCCGTGACGAAGGCTTCACCAAGCTGCTGTTCGACAAGAACACGCACCGCATCATCGGCGGCGCCATCGTCGGCACACATGCCGGCGACCTGATCGGCGAAGTCTGTCTGGCCGTCGAGATGGGCGCGGACGCAGTGGACATCGGCAAGACCATCCACCCGCACCCGACGCTGGGCGAATCCATCGGCATGGCCGCCGAGGTTGCCCACGGCAGCTGCACCGACCTGCCGGCTCCGCGCAAGCGCTGAGCGGTTCTTCCGCAGGAAAGACAAGGGCGCCAAACGGCGCCCTTGTCGTATCCGCAGCCTCAGTGACCGTGACGCTGGCCGCCGGGTCGATGTGCCAGCGGCATCACCGGCGCGGAAACCTCGACCCGCTGTTGCGTCCCGTCCGCATTCTCGACCACCAGCGTCAGCGGCACGCTGGCCCCCTCCTTCACCTGTTCGACCAGATCGATCAGCATCACGTGCAGACCGCCTGACTCCAGGCGCACGGCGGTTCCTGCCGGCAGATCGATGGCATCGATGGCGCGCATCTTCATCACGTTGTTGTCCATCGTCATTTCATGCAGCTCGACGATGCTGGCAGCACCGGACTCGGCGCCGACGAGCTTTGCATCATTGGCCGAGGTGATGGTCATGAAGGCGCCGGTGGCACGCTGCTGCGGCACCGTGGCGCGCACCCAGGCGTCGGAAACGGTGATCTCTGCGGCATGCGCATGAGCGATCAGGGCAAGGGACAACGCAACGGTCTTGAGCATGAATTTCATGTTCGGATTCCTGTAAGGGTTCGGCTATGCACGGGTGCGCCACAGCAGTGTAGGCGCCCCGGAGATCCAGGCGATCACGGAGCATCCCGGCGGCGCCCGCGGCTGAACTGCGGGCCAGTCGGGCGCGGCGAGGTACGGCCCGCAATCGCGGGGAACGGCCAGCGCCACGGCTGGCGATGCCGGCACGCTGAATCCACCGGAGCAGGCGGACGGCGGCAGCACCGGAGCAGGAGAACACAACGGGCAATGCCCTGACAGCGACCAGCCGGCAGGCGGCCAGCCCGCTTCACCGTCCGTCCCGTCCTGCACCAGCATGCCGGCGGCAGTGCAGATCTCGAGCGGATACGCCCGGACGGCGTCTCCCGACGCATGGGCGGACGGCGGCAGCCAGGCGGCTGCAAGCACCGCCAGAACCGCAATCCAGGCGGTTACGCGACGGGATGCGAAGGCAAGGCGCATGCGATTGGAGGAAATGGCCGAATCATGACCGATTCTAGCCCATCGCCGCACCCCGCAGACAACAAGGGCCTGCACGCATGCAGGCCCTTGCAATGATGGGTGCTGTGCAAGCGCGCTCAGTTCTCGCGAGCGCTCTCGACAGCTTCGTCGATCTTCTCTCCGGCGTTCTCGGCCGGGCCGTCATTGTCGAGAGCCTCTTTCATGTTCTCGACGGCATTGTCGATGCTCTCACCAGCCTTCTCGGCCGGCCCCTGAGGATCGACCTTGTCACGAACGTCCTCGACCGCCTTGTCGATGGACTGTCCGGCCTTCTCCGCAGGACCGGGTTCCGAGTCCGAACAACCGGCCAGAACCGCAAACGGAATTGCCAACAGCATCGGCAGAACGCGGGAATTGATTCGCATGACGGGCTCCTTGTTGATTGCGAGCCATCAGTCTAGCCCCCCGCCGGCGCGATGACGCCCAGGCTTACAAAGAGGAAGGCTTGCTTACATTTCGGAGAACTTCAGCCCAGCCATACCCGCGCGTTACGGAACATGCGTGCCCACGGAGAATCCTCGCCCAAAGAATCGGGCGCCCAGCTCATCTGCACGCTGCGGAAGCTGCGCTCGGGGTGCGGCATCATGATCGTGAAGCGGCCGTCAGCCGTGGTGAACGCAGTCAGGCCGTCGGAAGATCCGTTGGGGTTGGCCGGGTACTTCTCGGCCACCGCGCCGCGGTTGTCAACGTAGCGCACGGCCGCGATCGCCGCCGCACGGTCGGCGTCGGAGGCGAACACTGCCCTGCCCTCACCGTGGCTCACGACGATGGGCATGCGGCTGCCAGCCATGCCGGCAAACAGGATCGACGGGCTGTCCACGATCTCGGTCATCACGAAGCGCGCCTCGAACTGCTCGCTGCGGTTGCGATGGAAGGTCGGCCAGTGCGCTGCACCCGGAATGATCTCGGCCAGGTGCGCCATCATCTGGCAGCCGTTTCACACGCCCAGCGCGAAGGTGTCGGAACGGCCGAAGAAGGCCTCAAAGCCGGCACGCAGCTTCGGATTGAACAGGATGGACTTGGCCCAGCCCTGACCGGCACCGAGCACGTCGCCGTAGGAGAAGCCGCCGCAGGCGGCCAGGCCGTGGAATTCGGCCAGATCGCGCCGGCCGGCCTGCAGGTCGGACATATGCACGTCGAAGGCGTCGAAACCGGCGCGCTCGAAGGCGGCTGCCATCTCGACCTGCGAATTGACGCCCTGCTCGCGCAGGATGGCGATCTTCGGCCGACTGCCGGTCGCGATCATCGGCGCTGCAACATCCTCGGCCGCATCGAAGCTGAGCACCACCGACAGACCGGGATCATCGGCATCGGCCAGTGCCTCGAACTCCTCGCGCGCGCATTCGGCGTCATCTCGCAGGGCTGCGATGCGGTGGCTGGTCTCGGACCAGGCCTGCAGCAGCTCGGCGCGTGGCGCCTCGAACACCAGCTTGGCGTTGCGGCGGATACGCAGCGCGTCCGCGTCATTCGGCTCGCCGATGAAGTGGCAGGCCAGCCCCGCCTCGCGCAGCGCGCCGGCGACGCGGGATCGGTCGTCACGACGGATCTGCACCACCGCGCCCAGTTCCTCGGCGAACAGCCCGGCCAGGATGCGGTCGTTGAAGCGCCCCTTGAGCGTGTCGGGCTGCTTGTCGAGGCCATCCACATCGTTGACCTGCGCGTCGTAGCACAGCGTGTCGAGCACGATCGACAGACCGCAGTGCGAGGCAAAGGCCATCTCGCACAGCGTGGCGAACAGGCCGCCGTCGCTGCGGTCGTGGTAGGCCAGCAGCAGGCCGTCGGTGCGCAGCGACTGGATGGCCGCGAAGAAGGCCGCAAGCCGCTCGGCCGACACGTCCGGCCCGCTCTCGCCGACCGAGCCATAGACCTGCGCCAGCGCCGAGCCGCCGAGGCGGTTGGCGCCGTCACCGAGGTCGATCAGCAGCAGTTCGGTTTCCACGCCCTCGTCCAGCCTGAGTTGCGGCGTCAGCGTACGGCGCACGTCCTGCACCGGCGCGAACGAGGTGACGATCAACGACAGCGGCGAGACCACCTGTTTGTCGTCCCCGGCGTCATTCCACGCCGTGCGCATCGACAGGGAATCCTTGCCCACCGGAATCGACAACCCGGCGTCCTGGCAGAAGCGCGACACCGTGGCGACGGTGTCGAACAGCCGTGCGTCCTCGCCCTTGTGGCCGGCAGCGGCCATCCAGTTGGCGGAGAGTTTGACCTGCCCCAGCTCGGCAATGTCGGCGGCGGCGATGTTGGTGATCGCCTCGCCCACCGCCATGCGGCCCGAGGCCGGCGCGTCGAGACAGGCCAGCGGCGTGCGCTCGCCCATGGCGAACGCCTCGCCCTTGTAGCCGTGAAAATCCAGCGAAGTCACGGCGACATCCGCCACCGGAACCTGCCACGGGCCGACCATCTGGTCGCGCGCCGTGAGGCCACCGACCGAACGGTCACCGATGGTGATGAGGAAATTCTTGCTTGCCACGGTAGGCAGGCGCAGCACGCGGAAAGCGGCTTCCGCGAGGTCGATGTCGGTCAGGTCGAAGGGCGGCAGATGCACGGCGCGGCGCGAGACCTCGCGCGTCATCTTCGGCGGTTTGCCGAGCAGCACCTGCATTTCCATGTCCACAGGCTTGTTGCCGAAGTGGCGGTCAGAGACGGTCAGGTGGCCGTCGTCAGTGGCTTCACCGAGCACGGCGAAGGGGCAGCGCTCGCGCTCGCAGATGGCGCGGAAGTCGGCCAGACGCTCGGGCGACACGGCCAGCACGTAGCGCTCCTGCGACTCGTTGCTCCAGATCTCGCGCGGGCTCATGCCCGGCTCCTCGATGTGCACCTCGCGCAGCTCGAAATGCGCGCCCAGCTTGGCCGAATCGGCCAGTTCCGGCATGGCGTTGGACAGGCCACCGGCACCGACGTCGTGAATCGACAGGATCGGGTTGTTGGCACCCTGTTGCCAGCAGGCGTCGATGACTTCCTGGCAGCGGCGCTGGATCTCGGGGTTTCCGCGCTGCACCGAGGCAAAGTCCAGATCGGCGGTGTTGGTGCCGGTCGCCATGCTGGAGGCCGCGCCGCCGCCCAGACCGATCAGCATGCCGGGACCGCCGAGCTGAATCAGCAGGGTGCCGGGGGCGAACTCGACCTTGAACGACTGCTGGTCCTGGATGTTGCCCAGACCGCCGGCGATCATGATGGGCTTGTGATAGCCGCGCACCTCGCCTTCGACGACCTGTTCGAAGGTCCGGAAGTAGCCGGCCAGATTCGGACGGCCGAATTCGTTGTTGAAGGCGGCGCCGCCGAGCGGGCCATCGATCATGATGTCCAGCGCCGAGGCGATGCGCTCGGGCTTGCCGTAGGCCGTTTCCCAGGGCTGAACGAAGTCGGGAATGTTGAGGTTGGACACCGAGAAGCCGGTCAGACCGGCCTTCGGTCGCGAGCCGCGCCCGGTGGCCCCTTCGTCGCGAATTTCTCCGCCTGCGCCGGTGGACGCGCCCGGGAACGGCGAGATCGCCGTCGGATGGTTGTGCGTCTCGACCTTGGTCAGGATGTGGGTCAGCTCGCGGTGATAGGTCCAGCGACCGTCGGCGTCCGGGTACAGACGGTCGCCCTCGGCGCCTTCGATGATCGAGGCGTTGTCCGAATAGGCCACCACCGTGCCTTGCGGATGCGCCTTGTGCGTGTCGCGGATCATGCCGAACAGGGTCTTGTCCTGCGTCTGGCCGTCGATCACCCAGTCGGCGTTGAAGATCTTGTGGCGGCAGTGCTCGGAGTTGGCCTGCGCGAACATCATCAGTTCGACGTCGGTCGGGTCGCGCTGGACGCGGGTGAAATTGTCGACGAGGTAATCGATCTCGTCGTCCGACAGTGCCAACCCGAGTTCGGTATTGGCTGCCATCAGCGCGTCGCGCCCGCCGGCCAGTACGCCGACGGTGCTCAGCGGCTGCGGCGCGTAGTGGTGGAACAGGGCATCGGCCTCATCGAAGGCGGACAGCACCGATTCGGTCATGCGGTCGTGCAGCAACGGCGCGAGGGCGGCGCGGTCACGTCCGGTCAGCGACTTGATGCCCGCGAACAGCCAGGCCGTGCCGCGCTCGATGCGCACAATCCTGTCGAAGCCGCACTGGTGTGCGATGTCGGTGGCCTTGGACGACCACGGCGAGATCGTGCCCAGGCGCGGCACGACCAGCAGTGCGGGTTCGGCGCAGTCGGCAGCGACCCCGTCGGCGCCGAGCAACTCGATCAGCCGGGACTGCTCGTCTGACGAGAGTGGTGCTGCAAGCTCGATGAAATACCAGTGCAGCGCAACCGCCGACCGGGCTTCGGGCAGGGCTTGCGCAAGGGCAGGCTGCAGTCGGGCAAGACGGGCGGGAGACAGCGCCGCGCCACCGCGCAGCTTGAGGATTTCGGCCATGGACACGTTACCGGAGATGAGTTGGGGCAGGCCTTTGCGCCTGTCCGGGAAAGGTCGCCATTATAACCGACACCCCTCCCGATCCCGCCTGACTGCCGGCCGCGAATGATCACAGGGAAGTGATCTTGTCCTTGCCTGACGGAAGCTCGTTGGCATCGTCTTCTGAACGACCCGCCGCAACGGGCCGTGACATCGACACGGCTGTCGCAGGTGCAGCGTCATCGGAAGAAGCCGGGGAAACCGAAGACTGCTGCAACTCGACTGGCCCCTCTTCGGTGTCCTGAATCCGCACCAGCTGACCATCGACCGTCGCGCCGCAATCCATCTGCAGCTGCCTGTAACGCACATTGCCGACGACGTTCGAATGGTCCTGCAACTCGACGAAATGATCGACTTCGAGGTCACCGGTGACGTTGCCGTTGATCACGGCGTCATGGACATGGACCTTGCCGGCGATGATCCCCTTGTCGCTCAGCACGAGCAGCGACTTCTCGCCCGGTTTGCCATAGACATTGCCTTCAATCCGGCCATCGACGCGCAAACCCCCGGAAAAATGCACATCGCCGATGATGTGAAGGTTGTCGGCGATCAGGCTGGACAGCTTGGTCACCTCGATTCCGTTCTTCCGTTTCCTGCCGAACATGATCAACCTCCGTAGCCGAGCGTCATTTGGCGGCGCCGGAACCCGCCGACTTGATGAACTCGAGCTCCTCGCGCACCACCTTGTGCCGCTCGGTCAGGACCGCCAGCTGACGCTCCAGTTCCTCATGCGCAACCGTCGAGATTTCGAGATCCATGCGCGTGGTCTCGAGTTCCGCACGGGTATGGGCAAGTTCCTCCTGCAGCGCAGTCACACGGCTGTCGAGACGGATCTCCGGCGCACGGAGGATGACGTAATAGAGCACTGCCGCACCGAACAGCGCGGCAAGGATGAACAGCAGCAGGATCTTGAAGAGCCCCGCCTTCGAACGGCTCTGCGAGGTCAGGACCACCGGATCCTGGGTGAGATGCCGGTTTGCAGTGTTCGGTCGTGAATGCATCAGTGCTTACATTTCACGGAACTGCGCAAGAAAAACTCTGGGGTCCACGAAACGCCCGTCACGCAGGATCTCGAAGTGCAGATGCGGCCCTGTTGAACGACCGGTACTGCCGACACGCGCGATCTGTTCGCCCGGCATCACGACCTGATCGACCTTCACCAGCACGGCCGACGCGTGGGCATAGCGTGTGACGACACCGCCGCCGTGGTCGATCTCGACGGTGCGCCCGTAATTCGCACGGTAACCCGCGAAGATGACACGACCACCGGCACTGGCATGAATCGGTGTGCCGGTCGGGGCCGGATAGTCGATTCCGCTGTGAAACGCGCGCTTGCGTGTGATCGGGTCAACACGGTTGCCAAACGACGAGATGGCCGCCCGGCCCCGCACCGGCTCCCGACCGGGGCGGGCCATGTGAGCGAGATTCATCTCCACCACCGTCTGATCGAGCTCCCGCATCAATTCCGCCAGACGCTCGACTCCGCCTTCGATATCGGTCAGACCCAGCTCGGCATCGACCTCGGCACCCAGCTCAGCCGCCGGTCCCGGCGAGCCTTCAGGCTCGGGCTTCAGCAGCGGACCACCAGC
>JBFHJY010000060.1:0-10140 GCA_041595655.1 Azoarcus sp. | reverse complement strand
GCGTGGTGCAGGCGCTGCAGATCTATGCCTCGGAAGACCTCGGTGCGTTCTACCTCGACGTGCTGAAGGATCGCCTGTACACCACGCAGGCCGATTCGCTCGCGCGCCGCTCGGCGCAGACCGCACTGTGGCACATCACGCAGACCGTCACCCGCCTGATGGCGCCGATCCTGGCGTTCACCGCCGAGGAGATCCAGGCGCTGGTCGGCACGGGGGCGGACGACAGCGTGATGCTGCACACCTGGCACGACATTCCTGCCGTGGCGGACGCCGACGCGCTGACGGCACGCTGGACGCTGATCCGCGAGGCACGCGCCGAAGCGCAGAAGGTGCTCGAGGATCTGCGCACCGCCGGCAACATCGGCGCCTCGCTGCAGGCCACCATCCGCATCCGCGCCGCCGGCACGCGTTTCGACGCGCTGGCCAGCCTGGGCGACGACCTGCGCTTCGTCATGATCACCTCCGGCGTCACGCTGGAGCGCGTCGATTCGGAGGCCGAGCAGTCCATCGTCGCCACGCCCTCGGAACACGCCAAGTGCGAGCGCTGCTGGCACTACCGCGAGGAAGTCGGCACGATCGCCGATCATCCGGAACTGTGCGGCCGCTGTCACGGCAACCTCACCGATGCTCCCGAGGTGCGCACGCATGCCTGAGCACCACGGAGCACGCCCATGAATGCCCGTCTGCTCGGCTGGCTGGCGCTGGCTGCGCTGGTCGTGGTCACGGACCAGGCCACCAAATGGCTGATCCTGCAGACCATGGCCCACGGCACGGCGCTTCCGGTGACGGATTTTTTCAAGCTGGTGCTGGTCTATAACCCCGGAGCCGCATTCAGCTTCCTCGCCGACCAGCCAGGCTGGCAGCGCTGGTTCTTCGTCACACTGGCCGTAGTGATCTGCGGCTGGCTGTTCGCGCTGCTGCGCCGGCACCGCGACGAGTTCGCGCTGCCACTGGCGTTCAGCCTGATCATTGGCGGCGCCATCGGCAATGTCATCGACCGTGTGATCCATGGTGCCGTAGTCGACTTCCTGTACTTTCACGTCGGCCGGTACGGGTGGCCGGCGTTCAATCTGGCCGATTCGGCCATCACCGTCGGTGTCGTGCTCATGCTGTGGTCGCAGTTCCGGCCTCACCGCTCCACAAAGGAAACTGCAAGATGAACCAGCAAGTCTCGCCTGACAGCCTCGTCACCCTTCACTACCGCATCGCCCTGCCCGGCGGCCAGCCGCTGATCAGCACCTTCGACGGCAACCCGGCCACCCTGCAACTGGGCGCCGGCGAACTGCTGCCGCAGATCGAACGCCTGCTCGACGGCCTCGAAGCGGGCAGCGAACACAGCTTTGACCTCCCCCCCGAACAGGCCTTCGGCCTGCGGCGCGACGACCTCATCGAACGTGTCAAGCGTGAGCATCTGCCGGAAGCCGAGGTTGTCGAAGCCATGAGCATCATGGAGTTCAGCGCATCCGACGGCTCGCGCTATTCGGGCCTGATCACCGAAGTCGACGACGACGCCGTGATGATCGATTTCAACCACCCGCTCGCCGGCAAGCAGATCCGCGTGGATGTGCGCATCGTCGGCGTGCTCTGAACCTCACGAGTCCTTCATGAACGAACGTGAAATCCTGCTGGCCAGCCCGCGCGGCTTCTGTGCCGGCGTCGAACGCGCCATCGAGATCGTCGAGCGTGCGCTGCAGCAGTTCGGCGCACCGATCTACGTGCGCCACGAAGTCGTGCACAACAAGTTCGTCGTCGACGACCTGCGCACCAAGGGCGCGGTGTTCGTGGAGGAACTGGACGAAGTACCCGCCGGCAACACGGTCATCTTCAGCGCACACGGTGTTTCACAGGCCGTGCGCGACGAGGCCGCGCGTCGCGGCCTGAAGGTCTTCGACGCGACCTGCCCGCTCGTCACCAAGGTGCACAACGAGGTCATGCGCATGCACGGCCAGGGCCGCGAGATCATCATGATCGGGCATCGCGGCCACCCCGAGGTGGAAGGCACCATGGGCCAGATCAATGGTGGCATCCACCTCGTGGAGTCGTCCGATGATGTCGCGAAGCTGCAGGTCGCCAACGCGGAGGCGCTGTCCTTCGTGACGCAGACCACGCTGTCGATCGATGATGCGGCGAGCATCATCGACGCCCTGCGGGCACGCTTCCCGAACATTCAGGGGCCACGCAAGGACGACATCTGCTACGCCACGCAGAACCGCCAGGACGCGGTGAAGTTCATGGCGCCGCAGGTGGATGCCGTGCTGGTGGTGGGCTCACCGAACAGCTCCAATTCCAACCGCCTGCGCGAGGTTGCAGCACTCCGCGGCGTGCCCGCCTGGCTGGTGGAGAACGCGGCCGCGATCGACCCGTCCTGGCTCGAAGGCAGACGCCGCATCGGCATCACCGCCGGCGCCTCGGCGCCCGAAGTGCTGGTGCAGTCCGTCATCGACCGCGTGCGGGAACTGGGTGGTGCAACCGTGCGCACCCTCGACGGCGTGCAGGAAAAAGTGGTTTTCCCGCTGCCGAAGGACCTGCAGGCCGCCTCATAGGACGCGTGTTCACGAGCATGCCGCATACGACAAGGGCCGCTTTCGCGGCCCTTGTTCATTCTTCACGGCAGAGCCCTCAGCCCTGCATGCCCATCACGCGCCGGTAGAATTCGTGGAAGTGCTGCATGCCGTCTTCCATCGGCGACTGGTAGGGACCGACCTCGTTGCGGCCCTCTCGGTACAGGGCGAGGCGGCCGCGATCCATGCGCTCGGCGATCTCGTCGTCCTCGATGGCGGTTTCCATGTAGGCCGCCTGCTCGGCCTCGACGAAGTCACGTTCGAACTCCATGATCTCTTCCGGATAGTAGAACTCGACCACGTTGGTGGTCCTGTTCACGTCACGCGGAATCAGGGTGCTGACCACCAGCACGTGCGGATACCACTCCACCATCACGTTGGGGTAATAGGTCAGCCACAGCGCGCCGTGCGGCGGCGGCTGATCGCCGTAGATCGACTTCACGGCCTCGTGCCAGCGCGCATAGGTGCTCGAGCCCGGCCTGGCCAGCGAGGTGATGCCGACGCGCTGCACCGAATACCAGTCGCCGAACTGCCAGGTCAGGTCGTCGCAGGTGACGAAGTTGCCCAGACCCGGGTGGAAGGGCGCAACGTGGTAGTCCTCCAGATAGACCTCGATGAAGGTCTTCCAGTTGTAGTTGCACTCGTGGATCTCGACGCGGTCGAGCTTGTAGCCGGAGAAGTCGAACTGGTCGGCCACCTGCATGTCCGCCAGATCCGCTGAAACCTCGCGCGGGCCGCGGAACAGCAGGCCGTTCCAGCGCTGCAGCGGCTCACGTCGCAGGTTCAGGCACGGCTTCTCGGCAAAGTGCGGCGCGCCCTTGAGCACGCCGCTGGCGTCGTAGGTCCAGCGGTGTACCGGACACACGATGTGCTCGGTCGAGCCGCTGCCCTGCAGCATGATGGCCTGCCGGTGACGGCACACGTTGGACATGCGGTGGATGCCGTCGGCGTTGTGGAACAGCAGTGCGGAATGGTCCAGCCACTCGAAGGAGCGGTAGTTGCCGACTTCGGGTACCATCCGTTCGTGGCCGACATACCCCGGTCCGGCATCGAAGAGAAGTTTCAGCTCCTGCTCGAAGACCTTCTCGTCGAAATACGTCGAAACCGGAAGTTGCGAAACTCCCGGCGCCAGATGCCTCCTGGAAGCGATGTCGGACATGCCCGAACCCCCCAAAGCGAGAACCAAAAGAAATTCGGCGAAAAATAGCCAGCCATTTTAGGCAAAAAGGCGTTTGACCGCCAGTCAGGGCTTCGGGTATTTTTTGGAGCTTTTCCTTTTCGCGCGCAGCCCCATGACGAAAACCGCAGCATCTCCCAAATCCTTCGAAGCCGCCATCACCGAGCTCGAGGACATCGTGCGCGCCATGGAAGCCGGGCAGATCAGTCTCGAGCAGGCGCTCGACCACTACCAGCGTGGCGTGGGTCTGCTGCGCTACTGCCAGGATACGCTGCACAAGGCGGAGCAGCGGGTACAGCAGCTCGAGGCCGGCCAGCTGACCGACGTCCCAACGGAGAAGAAGGCTTGAGCGCGCACGACTTCACGTCCTGGATGGCGGACATCCAGCGTCGCACCGAGGCCGCACTCGATGCCCGCCTGCCGCCTGGCGAGCTGGCGCCCGTCGAACTGCATGCCGCGATGCGCTATGCGGTGCTCGAAGGCGGCAAGCGCGTGCGGGCCCTGCTGGCACACGCCGCAGGCGAGCTGGCGGGCGCCGATGCCGGCGCGATCGACGCGGCCGCCTGTGCGGTGGAACTGATCCACGCCTATTCGCTGGTGCATGACGACATGCCGTGCATGGACAACGATGTGCTGCGGCGCGGCAAGCCCACCGTGCATGTCGAGTTCGGCGAAGCCACCGCCCTGCTCACCGGTGACGCACTGCAGACCCTGGCGTTCCAGGCTCTTGCCGACAAGCTACCGGGCGTCGCTGCGGAAACGCAGGTCGACATGCTGGCGCAGCTGGCACGCGCTTCCGGCTCGCGCGGCATGGCCGGCGGACAGGCCATCGACCTCGCCGCCGTCGGCCGCAACCTGACACGCGAGGAACTGGAGTACATGCACATCCACAAGACCGGCGCACTGATCCGTGCATCGGTCATGCTCGGTGCCCTGAGCGGCCGTGCGACACCCGACGCACTCGACCGCCTGGACCGCTACGGCAAGCTCGTCGGCCTGCTGTTCCAGGTCGTCGACGACCTCCTCGACGCGGAGTCCGACACTGCCACACTGGGCAAGACCGCCGGCAAGGATGCCGAGCACGACAAGCCGACCTACGTCTCCCTGCTGGGCATGAGCGAAGCGCGCGCGCTCGCCGACGGCCTGCTGCATGAGGCGCACGAAGCGCTGGCACCGCTCGGCGACGCGTCCGCAAGGCTGCGCGAGCTCGCCTACTTCATCGTTCATCGCACGTTCTGACCGGAACACGGCCGACACCATGTCCCCATACCCCCTGCTCGACCGCATCGACTCCCCGGCCGACCTGCGCAAACTGGATCGCAGTGAGCTGCCGGCACTGGCCGACGAATTGCGCGCCTTCCTCATCGAATCCGTGTCGAAGACCGGCGGCCACCTGTCGTCCAACCTCGGCACGGTCGAACTGAGCATCGCACTGCACTACATCTACGACACCCCGGAAGACCGCATCGTGTGGGACGTCGGCCACCAGACCTACGGCCACAAGATCCTCACCGGGCGCCGGGAAGGGATGAAGGACCTGCGCCATTTCGGAGGTATCTCGGGCTTTCCGCGTCGCTGCGAGAGCGAGTACGACACCTTCGGAACGGCGCACTCATCGACGTCGATCTCGGCGGCCATGGGCATGGCGGTGGCCGCGCGCGACAAGGGCGAGAGCCGCCAGAGCATTGCCGTCATCGGCGATGGCGCGATGAGCGCCGGCATGGCCTTCGAGGCGCTCAACAACGCCGGCGAGCTCGCAGGAATCGACATGCTGGTGATCCTCAACGACAACGAGATGTCGATCTCGCCGCCGGTCGGCGCGATGACGCGCATCCTCGCGCGCATGCTGTCCGGACGCACCTACAACGCCGCCCGCAAGGCCGGAGAGAAGGTGCTGTCGATCGCCCCGCCGGTGCTCGAGTTCGCCCGCAAGGTCGAGGAGCACGTCATCGGCCTAGTCACTCCGGGCACGCTCTTCGAGGAGTTCGGCTTCCATTACTACGGCCCGATCGACGGACACGATCTGGACGCGCTGCTGCCGATGCTGCAGAACCTCAGGAAACTGCCGGGTCTGCAGTTCCTGCACGTGGTCACGCGCAAGGGGCAGGGCTACAAGCTGGCCGAAGCCGACCCCATCCTCTACCACGGCGTTTCGCAGTTCGAGCCTTCGGCCGGCATCCCGGCCGGCAAGGGCGGCGACAAGCTGACCTACACCAAGGTGTTCGGCGACTGGCTGTGCGACATGGCCGCGCAGGACGATCGACTGGTGGCGATCACCCCGGCGATGCGCGAAGGCTCGGGCCTGGTGCGTTTCGCCCAGGAATACCCGGCGCGCTATCACGACGTCGGCATCGCCGAGCAGCACGCCGTGACCTTCGCCGCCGGGCTGGCCTGCGAAGGGCTCAAGCCGGTGGTGGCGATCTACTCGACCTTCCTGCAGCGCGCCTACGACCAGCTCATCCACGACGTCGCGCTGCAGAACCTGCCGGTGGTGTTCGCCATCGACCGCGCAGGACTGGTCGGCGCAGACGGTGCCACCCACCACGGCGCCTTCGACCTGTCCTACCTGCTGTGCATCCCTAACATGGTGGTGATGACGCCCGCCGACGAAAACGAATGCCGTCAGATGCTGTACACCGCGTACTGCCACAACGGCCCGAGCGCCGTGCGCTACCCGCGCGGTGGAGGCAGCGGGGTCGCGCCGCACGCGCAGATGACTGCCCTTCCGCTGGGCCGGGCCGAGGTGCGACGCAGCGGCCGCAAGGTGGCCTTGCTGGCATTCGGCTCGATGCTGGCGCCGGCACTCGCCGCAGGTGAGGAGATCGACGCCACGGTGGTGAACATGCGCTTCGCCAAACCTCTGGACGAAGACTGCATCCGCGAGCTGGCCGACACGCATGAGCTGATCGTCAGCATCGAGGAGAACGCCGTCATCGGCGGCGTCGGCAGCGAAGTGGCGCGCGTTCTCGACGCCCTCGCCCAGCGCCCGCGCATGCTGCGGCTGGGACTGCCGGACCGTTTCGAGGATCACGGCGAACAGGGCCAGCTACTGTCGGCGGTCGGCCTCGACGCAGCCGGCATCGTCGCGGCCATTGACCGAGTGAATCAAGCCAATAGTTGAGCGATTTTGTCGGATTTGCTACGATCCGCGCCTCGCTCCCCCACCTGAGTGCCAAGATGAACCCCCAAGACCTGCACACCATCCCGGACGTCCAGAGCTCGCAGGACAGCCGCCAGCTCGCGATCAACAAGGTCGGGATCAAGTCCATCCGTCACCCGGTGAAGGTCCGCGACAAGACCGGCGGCGTGCAGCACACGGTCGCCGTGTTCAACATGTACGTCGGGCTGCCGCACAACTTCAAGGGCACCCACATGTCGCGCTTCGTCGAGCTGCTCAACGGCTCCGAACGCGAGATCTCTGTCGAATCCTTCGAGCCGATGCTGCGCGAGATGGTCACCCGCCTGGAGGCCGAGACCGGCCACGTCGAGATGACCTTCCCGTATTTCATCAACAAGACCGCCCCGGTTTCCGGCGTGCAGAGCATGATGGACTACGAGGTCACCTTCGTCGGCGAGATCCGCGCGGGCGGGGTGTATGAGTTCACGATGAAGGTCGTCGTGCCGGTCACCAGCCTGTGCCCGTGCTCGAAGAAGATCTCCGATTACGGCGCACACAACCAGCGCTCGCACGTCACGGTCACCGCCACGCTGGGCGACCATGTGTGGATCGAGGAGATCGTCGAGCTGGTCGAGAAGCAGGCCTCGTGCGAAGTCTTCGCGCTGCTCAAGCGCCCGGACGAGAAGTACGTCACCGAGCGTGCCTATGACAATCCGAAGTTCGTCGAGGACATGGTGCGCGATGTCGCCGGCCAGCTCAACGCCGAACCGCGCATCATCGCCTACGCGCTGGAATCCGAGAACTTCGAGTCCATCCACAACCACTCGGCCTCCGCCATCATCGAACGCGACAAGCGCCTCGAGGACAGAGCCGGAAGCGGCCACAACAAAGAACGGCGCCCGAGGGCGCCGTTTTCATTATCGTCAGTCTGCCAACTGCGGAAGCCGATCAGCTGCGGTACTCCGCATTGATCTTGACGTAGTCGTACGAGAAATCGCAGGTCCACACCGTGGCCGCCGCCGCGCCGCGTGCCAGCGCGATGCGCACGGTGATTTCCTCGCGCTTCATCACGCGCGCGCCGTCCTCCTCGCGGTATGCGGCCGCACGCCCGCCATGCTCCGCCACCAGCACCGATTCGCCGCCGCTCTCCAGCCGAACGGACAGCGCCGACACGTCGAGATCCTCGACGCCGGCGTAGCCGATGGCTGCCAGGATGCGGCCGAGGTTGGGGTCGGACGCGAAGAAGGCGGTCTTCACCAGCGGCGAGTGCGCGACCGCATACGCGATGCGGCGGCACTCGTCGCGATCCCGCCCCTCTTCGACGGCCACGGCGATGAACTTGGTCGCCCCTTCGCCGTCGCGCACGATGGCCTGCGCCAACTCCACCGAGATGCCCACCACGGCCGCACGCAGGACACGATACGCGGCCGACGTGTCGTCAGTGATCTCCGGGTTCTCGGCCTTGCCGGTGGCGATCAGGATGAAGGAATCGTTGGTCGAGGTGTCGCCATCGACGGTGATGCTGTTGAAGGACTCGTCGGCTGCTTCGACGACCAGCCGGTCGAGCAGAGCCTGTGACACGTTGGCGTCGGTGGCGACGTAGCCGAGCATCGTCGCCATGTTCGGCTTGATCATGCCGGACCCCTTGCTCATGCCGGTCAGCGTGATGCTGCGACCGTCGATGTCCACGGTGCGCGACGCGGCCTTGGCGATCGTATCGGTGGTCATGATGGCATGCGCGGCGTCGAACCAGCCCTCGGCACGCAGATCGGCACGCGCCGCCGGCAGCGCGGCGACGAGGCGCTCGACCGGAAGCTGCTCGAGGATCACACCGGTCGAGAACGGCAACACCTGATCGGGCGCGATCTCGAACAGCCGTGCCACAGCCTCGCAGGTCGCACGCGCGGCCTGCATGCCCTGTTCGCCCGTGCCGGCGTTGGCGATGCCGGTATTGATCACCAGCGCGCGCACGTTGCCGCTACCCAGATGCTCGCGGCAGACCTGCACCGGCGCGGCACAGAATCGGTTCTGCGTGAACACGCCCGCCACTCGGCTGCCCTCATCAAGCTCGATCAGCGTCAGATCACGACGCCCGGCCTTGCGGATGCCGGCCTGTGCGATGCCGAGCTGCACGCCGGCAACAGGCTTGAGGACTTCGGGCGACGGGAGGGACAGATTCACGGGCATCGACGGGGCTCCTTCGGATCATCGGGTCGGCGCGCGGCGCCGGACTTTGCGACAGTGTACTGCAAGGCCAATCCGGCACAGCGAGCGCTGAAAGCGAAAAAGCCCGCGAATGCGGGCTTTTTCGTGTCCATGCGACAGCGCTCAGACGAGCTTGCCGTGGCAGTGCTTGTACTTCTTGCCCGAGCCGCAGGGACAGGGCTCGTTGCGGCCGACGCGGGGACCGCCGTGCTCGCCGGCCTCGGTGGCCTCTGCGGCAGCGGCGACATCGTCCGAACCCGGATGGCGGTATTGCACGTTCTCCATCTCGACCGGCTTTTCAGCCTCCTCGAGCGCCTCACGCGTGCGTACCTGAACCGTCATCAGCACCTTGGTGACATCCAGCCGCACGGTATCGAGCAGCGACTCGAACAGTTCGAAGGCTTCGCGCTTGTATTCCTGCTTGGGATTCTTCTGCGCATAGCCGCGCAGGTGGATGCCCTGGCGCAGCTGATCCAGCGCGGAAAGATGGTCACGCCAGTGATTGTCGAGGCTCTGCAGCATCACGTTGCGCTCGAACTGGTGCCAGGCCGCCGGATCGACGATGGCAACCTTGCCGGCATAGGCCTGATCCGCTTCCTCGACGATGCGCGAGAGCATGGTGTCATCATCCAGATTCGGCTCGACCGTGAGCCACTCGGAAACCGGCAACTTGAGCAGGAACTCGGAAGCCAGTGCGGTTTCCAGCCCGGCGATGTCCCACTGCTCCTCGACACTTTCCAGCGGCACGTAGGTACGGAAGGTGTCGGCCAGCACACCATGACGCATCGCGGTGATGGTCTCGGAGATGTCCTCGGTGGCCAGCAGATCGTTACGCTGTTCGTAAATGACCTTGCGCTGGTCGTTGGCGACGTCGTCGTATTCGAGCAGCTGCTTGCGGATGTCGAAGTTGCGTTGCTCGACCTTGCGCTGTGCCGACTCGAGCGAGCGCGTGACCATGCCGTGCTCGATGGCCTCGCCCTCCGGCATCTTCAGACGCACCATGATGGTGTTGAGACGATCGCCAGCGAAGATCTTCATCAGCGGATCCTCGAGCGACAGGTAGAAGCGGCTAGAACCCG
>JBFHJY010000059.1:0-10189 GCA_041595655.1 Azoarcus sp. | reverse complement strand
GGTCGCGAGTTCGAATCCCGCCGCCCCGACCATGGCAGGATGTTTTGATGTACAAACGGCCAAAGGCTCAGGCGCCCGTAGCTCAACCGGATAGAGCATCGGCCTTCTAAGCCGAGGGTTGTGAGTTCGAGTCTCGCCGGGCGCGCCAGAAATGCTGTAACAGCACGCTTGGTTCTTGCAGTATTCGTTGTAGCAGTGGCGGCATTAGCTCAGTTGGTAGAGCACTGGATTGTGGCTCCAGGTGTCACGGGTTCGATTCCCGTATGTCGCCCCAGCAAAAAAAACGGCACCCCGCGGGGTGCCGTTTGTCTTTTCGCCGCAGCCGTTCAGTCAAGTACGGGGTAGGCGCCCGTGGCGTCGTGCTTTTCCTGCCCGGTCAGCGGCGGATTGAAGACACAGACCATGCGCATGTGGGTGCCACGGTTGGCACGCAGGATGTGGTGGTCGTGCTTGTTCAGCGCGTACAGCGTACCGGGGCGGATGGGATGAACCTGGCCGGTGCCAAGGTCTTCGATTTCTCCTTCGCCTTCGATGCAATACACCGTCTCGAGGTGATTGCGATACTCCATCTCCAGTTCGGCGCCTTGCTTGATGATGGTGTCGTTGACCGAATAGCCCATGCCATCACTCTTGAGGATGAAGCGGCGGCTGTTCCAGCCTTCGGAATCGACATCGGCGTCCGTGCCGATGATCTGGTCGAGGTTCTTGACGATCATGATTGCTCCTGGTTGGTGTGGCTGAGGGCCGCGATGGCGGCCCGGAAAGGGTTCAGGCTGCGTCCTTGGCCGGCGCACTGTCGTCTGCCTTGAGAACGGTTACGAGGCTGCGCTCGATGGTGTCGAGGCCGCGCACGAGCTCTTCCTCGCTGATGGTCAGGCTGGGCAGCAGCTTGAGCACTTCGTCGCTGACCCCGGCGGTTTCGATGATCAGACCATTCCTGAAGCACTCGGCCGACACCTTTCCGGCGATTTCGGCGTTCTCGAACGCGACACCCCAGATCAGGCCGCGTCCGCGCACGGTGGCGCTGACGCCGGTGTTGTCGACAATCCGCTGCAATCGCTCGGCGACGAGCTTTTCCTTGGTTGCAATGGCCTTCACCAGCCAGCCTTCGGCCCAGAAGTCGAGAGCCGCAGTGGCGGTGACGAAGGCCGGGCAGTGGCCACGGAAGGTGCCGTTGTGCTCGCCCGGCGCCCAGGCGTCGAGCTCGGGCTTCATCAGTACCAGTGCCAGCGGTAGTCCGTAGCCCGAAAGGGATTTGGACAGCGTGATGATGTCCGGCTGGATGCCGGCTTCCTCGAAGCTGAAGAAGCCGCCGGTACGCCCGCAGCCGACCTGGATGTCGTCCACGATCATCAGTACGCCGTGCCGCTCGGTGACTTCACGCAGGCGCTTGAGCCATTCCATGCTGGCCACGTTGACACCGCCTTCGGCCTGAACGGTCTCCAGAATGACGGCTGCCGGCGTATCCAGGCCACTGCCGTCATCCTCGAGCATGCGGTCGAGGTACTCCAGCGTGTCGGTCCCGTCACCCAGATAGCCCTCGAAAGGAACCGCCAGCGTGTTGTTGAGGGGGACGCCGGCGCCGGCACGCTTGAAGCCGTTGCCGGTCACGGCCAGCGCGCCCAGCGTCATGCCGTGGAAGGCGTTGGTGAAGTTGACGATGCGTTCGCGCCCGGTGACCTTGCGTGCCAGCTTCAGCGCGGACTCCACTGCGTTCGTGCCGGTGGGGCCGGGGAACTGCATCTTGTAGTTCATGCCGCGCGGCTTGAGGATGACCTCCTGGAAACGCTCGATGAAACGAGCCTTGGCGACGCTGTACATGTCCAGCGAGTGCGTGATGCCGTCCTCGCTCAGGTACTCGATCAGAGCGGCCTTGATCCGGTCCGGGTTGTGACCGTAATTGAGCACGCCGGCTCCGGCGAAGAAGTCGAGATAGCTCCTGCCATCCACATCCGTCATCCAGGCGCCCTTGGCGCTCTTGAAAACGACGGGAAAGCTGCGGCAGTAGCTGCGGACTTCGGATTCGTACTGTTCAAAGATGTTCATGCTTTTCTCCTCGTGATTTCGTTCTTGTCGTGATTCCTGAGTGGCGCTCAGGCCAGCGGTCCGATGCGGTAGAGCGGCTCGGCCGGGTGCTCGACCGGAAACATTTCTTCGGTGAAATGCGGGAGCACCTTGCAGTCGACGCCCAGATCGCGGGCCACGGCCTGGAACAGCCATTTGGACGGCTCGTTGTCGTCACTGATGGTGGCGGTCAGCCAGCGCGCATCACGCACGCCCGGCAGTTCAAGCCAGTGCCGCAACAGGGTCTTGCCCAGTCCGCGGCCGCGCTGTGAAGCGGCCACCCCGATCTGCCAAACGAAGGCAGATTCGGGTTCGCGCGGTGGCCGATAGCCGACCACGGCGCCGACCACGATGCCATCACGTTCTGCGATCAGGCAGGTGTCTCCAAAGTCCATGGCGAACACCAGATAGAAGTAGGCGGAGTTCAGTTCCAGCGCCCCGGCGTCGCGACCAAGCGTCCAGATGGCACGGCCGTCCTGGGGCGTCGCGCTGCGAAAATGAATGTCGGTGTTGTTGTCGTTGCTCATCGAGATTCCGTCCGTTTGATGTAAATGTCATTGCCTCGGGCGAAGCAGGTCCGATGCGCTGTCGGTCGCGCAATGGAGCAGGTCAGGGAGGTGTCCGGCAGTCTTCCGGAACGGAACCGCTTGAGCGGAATGGCAGGGTGTTGCGCGCCCAAGGCTGCCGTGCGGCAGGGGACGTGTGGAGCTGAGCGGGGAAGGGGGCGGGAGTAGTTCTTTCGGGTTTGTATCCGTGCATTGATCCGCAAACTGCATCCCGCGGGTAGCGAGACCGTTTGCTGCTGTAAACGTGGGCAGCACCTTAACATATTTGCCCGAATATATCCATGCCGAGGCCTGCCCCCGGCCGACGCGGTGGGGTTTACAATCGGCCAGCACCTCAACCGGAGAAGGCTGCATGTCGAAATTGATCGTTGTGTCTGCAGGTGAAGCTGAACGGCATTCTGCAGACCGCATTCTCGGAGCGATGGAGACTGCTTCACGCATCACTTTGACCTGTGTCGACGGTCTTGACCAGCCCGGGCCCGAGCCAGCCGCAGGTGACATCGTGTTGCTCGTTGCCGGCGACGGCTGGAGCGAGCGCATCGTCGGCGGGGCCGCCCGGACCTTGCTTGAACAGGCCCGGACGGCCGGGGCACGGGTGCATGTCGTGCTCATCGACGACGGCGCCGAACCGGACGAAGTCGCTCTGCCGGAGAGCCTGCTCTTTCTGGCTGGGAGCGCCTGGCATCACTTGCGTCAGGATCATTGGGCGACCGATGTGGCGGCATTGATCGATGCGTTGGCCGAACCGATGCCGCTTGCGGCGGGACCGCTCAGGCCGTCGCCGGCGCGCCAGATGCTGCTGGCTGCAGCGCTGGTTGGTTCGCTGGCCTTGCTCGGTGCGATACTGATCATGAGCCGGATGTGGTCGGATACGCCGACTGCGGTCGGACGCTGGGTGGCCGAGGTCGATTACGGTCGCGCCGATGTTCGCGAGGAGCAGTTCGACTTCCGCCAGGCAGGCGGGCAGATTGCCGGCAGCGTGACCTGGCAGGGCGTGCGGCGTGCGGTCGAGGGGGCCGTGCAGGACGGCGAGCGCCTGAGTTTCCATACCCGCACACACGAGAACCGCGGCAGTGAGCGCCGTGAGGTGCGCCACGACTACGCAGGCATCGTTTCGGAGGATGTCATCGACTTTACGCTGCGCAGCAGTGGCGGTTTTGACGAGCCCGCACCGCTCGAATTCACGGCGCGCCGTGTGCGTGACTGAGACAAGACCTCACAGGAAGCTTTGCCCGTGAATCCCGCTCTACATCCCCGCGCATGGGCCACGCTGTTCCTGCCCTTCGCGCTGGGATACTACCTTTCCTACCTGCTGCGCACCGTCAATGCCGTCATATCGCCCGATCTGACTCAGGAACTGACCCTGTCGGCATCCGACCTCGGCCTGCTCACCAGCGGCTACTTCCTGACCTTTGGCCTCGCACAGATTCCGCTCGGCATCGCGCTCGACCGCTACGGCCCGCGCCGCATCAACGCCATGCTCTTGCTCGTCGCCGCCTTCGGTGCGGTCGTGTTTGCGCTGGGCGAAAGCATGCTGGAGCTGACTCTGGGACGTGGGCTGATCGGGCTCGGCGTGTCTGCCTGCCTGATGGCTGGCCTCAAGGCCTTCTCGATGTGGTATCCAGCCGAACGCCAGAGTTCGATGACCGGCTTCATCATGGCCGCCGGTGCGCTTGGAGCATTGACCGCCGCCACGCCGATCGAGGCGGTTCTGCCGGCCATCGGCTGGCGCGGCGTGTTCTGGATGCTTGCGGTGGTCGCAGTGGTCGCAGCAAGCTACGTATGGCTGTGCATCCCGGATACACCACCGGCTGACGAAACGGGCAATCTGCACGAGGCGATCGGCTCGCTCGGCCAGATATTCCGTTCGCTGGATTTCCTGCGTTTTGCCGGTACCGCGATGTTCTTCACCGGCGGTTTCATGGCCTTGCAAAGCTTGTGGGCCGTACCCTGGCTGATGACGGTCGAAGGGTTCTCACGCAGCCAGGCCGCGGGCTATCTGGTGCTGCTGAATCTGGGCATGTTCTGCGGCCAGATGTCGATCGGTTTCTTCGGAACTCGACTTGCCAGGCGCGGCGTGCGGCCGGTGAATCTGCTGCAGACCGGTTATTGCTGCGTACTCGCGGTCGAGGTGCTGATCATCACTGGCGCGTTGCCGTCCGCGCCGCTGTGGTTCCTGCTCGGCCTGCTTGCGGCGGTCAACGCCCAAGCCTATGTCGCCGCCGCGTCCTGCTTTCCACGCGCGGCCTTCGGTCGTGTCAGCACTGCGATCAACCTGATGGCCTTTGCTGGCGCCTTCGTCGTGCAGTGGGGCATGGGGATCGTGCTTGATGTGCTTGGTTCAGCCGGGCATACCGGCACGAACGCGCTGACGACGGCCTTTGCCATGCTCATCGCCGTACAGTCGATCGTGATCGTGCCGTTGTTCTGGCGTCGGGGACGGGACGCTCAGACGAATTGAGCGGCAGCATGGCCGGACGACCACGCCCACTGGAAGTTGAAACCGCCCAGATGGCCGGTCACATCGACCACCTCGCCGACGAAGAACAGCCCCGGTACCTCACGCGCCTCCATGGTCTTGGACGATAGCGCAGAAGTATCCACACCACCCAGCGTGACCTCTGCCTTGGCGTAGCCCTGCGTGCCGGACGGCACGATGCGCCAGTTGCTCAGTGCCTCGGCGATGTCGGCCAGCTCGCGTGAGGAGAACTGGTTGAGCGGGCGCTCCCAGGCATTGAGCGCACACCAGGCCTGGGCGAAGCGCCGGGGCAGGCGCTCGGCCAGCAGGTTGGCGAGCAGCGTCCGGCTCGAAGCATGCTCGGCAAGCCACGCGCCGGCGTCGATGCCGGGCTGCAGATCGACCGCGACCGGCTCCCACGGCGCCTCCTCATAGGCCTGCTGCTGCCAGTAGCTCGACACCTGCAGAATGACCGGGCCGGACAGGCCGCGGTGGGTGATCAGCATGGCCTCGCGGAAGCGACCACCATCACAGCGCGCCATGACATCTAGCGATGCGCCGGACAGCGGCGCAAACAGCTCCAGCGTCTCCGGCGGCAGGGTCAGCGGGACCAGTGCCGGGCGGGGCGGCACGACAGTGAGGCCGAACTGCTCAGCAAGGCGGTAGCCGAAAGGCGTGGCGCCGATCTTGGGGATCGACAGCCCACCGGTGGCGATCACCAGACTCTCGCAGCGCAGCGTGCCGCGCGCGGTGTCCAGCTCGAAACGCGCGCCGGCTTCATCGATGCGGCGCACCGCGTCCACCGCGCACGGCATGGCCCATTCCACGCTGCCCCATTCGCACTCGGTGCGCAGCATGGCGATGATGTCCTGCGCCGAATCGTCGCAGAACAGCTGGCCGTGCTCACGCTCGTGGTAGTCGATGAAGTGGCGTTCGACCATGTCGATGAAATCGGTGGAGCTGAAACGTGCCAGCGCCGAGCGCGCGAAATGCGGGTTGCGAGAGAGGAAGTTGGCGGCCTCGACGCGGCGGTTGGTGAAGTTGCAGCGCCCGCCGCCGGAGATGCGGATCTTCTCGGCCAGCTTGGTGGCGTGGTCGAGCAGCAGCACGCGACGACCGCGCTGGCCGGCCTGACCGGCACACATCATGCCGGCGGCGCCGGCGCCGATCACGATGACGTCGAAGGATTCGAAGCGGGACAAGGCAGTGGCCGCGATGCTGGAAACGCGGCAGGATACGCGCTCGTCCACCCACCGGCAAACGGAGGCCGAACATGACACGCAAACTCGATTCCGACGCCCGCCGCGCAGCGCTGGCGAGCCTGCCGCAATGGACCGAAGTGGCGGGCCGCGATGCGATCACGCGCAGCCTGCGCTTTGACGATTTCAACGCCGCCTTCGGCTTCATGGCCCGTGTGGCCTTGAAGGCCGAGCAGATGAATCACCACCCGGAGTGGTTCAACGTCTACAACCGTGTGGACATCACTTTATCGACTCACGACGCAGGCGGACTGAGTGCGCTGGACGTGGAGCTGGCGCGCTTCATCGACGGCCTTGCATGAAAAAACGGCGCCCTCGGGCGCCATGGACACCTCGAGTAACCTACTGCGCGGCCGGATTGCTGCGTTGCGCGGTGCTCGGATGCTCGCCTACCAGGCAGTATGTCTTGCATCCCGCGCTTCGTGCGCCTTGCACTCCGGCCGCTCGCTACGGTCCTTCGAGGTGCCCTGTTTCTTTGTCAGGCCTTGGCCAGCGCCTGATCGATGTCCGCGACCAGGTCATCGACGTGTTCGATACCGATCGACAGCCGGATCATGTCTTCCGATACGCCAGCCTTCTTCAGTTCATCCGGGCCGAGCTGACGGTGCGTGGTGGAGGCCGGGTGGCAGGCCAGCGTCTTGCAGTCGCCGATGTTCACCAGACGCGTGACGAGCTGCAGCGCGTCCTGGAAGCGGGCACCGGCGGCCGCGCCGCCCTTCACGCCGAAGTTGAGGATGCCCGAGGCGCGCCCGCCCATGTACTTCTGCACCAGCGCGTGGTCGGCGTGATCCGCCAGGCCGGCGTAGTTCACCCAGCTCACCTTGGCGTGCGATTGCAGGTACTTCGCGATCTTCAGCGCGTTGTCGCAGATGCGGTCCATGCGCAGCGCCAGCGTCTCGATGCCCTGCAGGATCAGGAAGGAGTTGAACGGCGAAATGGCCGCGCCCATGTTGCGCAGCGGCACCACGCGCGCGCGGCCGATGTAGGCCGCCGGGCCGAGGGCCTCGGTGTACACCACGCCATGGTAGGACACGTCCGGCTCGTTCAGGCGGCGGAATTTCTGCTTGTGCTCGGCCCACGGGAATTTGCCCGAATCGACGATCACGCCGCCGATGGAATTGCCGTGGCCGCCCAGGTACTTGGTCAGCGCATGCACGACGATGTCCGCGCCATGCTCGAAGGGGCGGCACAGATAGGGCGAGGGCACGGTGTTGTCGACGATCACCGGCACGCCGTGACGGTGGGCGATCTCGGCGAGCTTCTCGAAATCCGTGATGTTGCCGAGCGGATTGCCCACCGATTCGCAGAACACGGCCTTGGTCTTGTCGTCGATCAGGCGCTCGAAGCTCGCCGGGTCGCGGTAATCGGCAAAGCGCACCTCGATGCCGTACTGCGGCAGCGTGTGCGCGAACAGGTTGTAGGTGCCGCCGTACAGCGTGGCCGAGGTCACGATGTTGTCGCCGGCCTCGGCAATCGTCTGGATTGCCGCCGTGATGGCCGCCATGCCGGAGGCCATGGCCAGCGCGGCGATGCCGCCTTCCATTTCCGCCACGCGCTTTTCCAGCACGTCGGTGGTGGGGTTCATGATGCGGGTGTAGATGTTGCCCTGCACCTTGAGGTCGAACAGGTCGGCACCGTGCTGCGTGTCGTCGAAAGCGTAGGAAGTGGTCTGGTAGATCGGTACCGCCACGGCACGGGTGGTCGGGTCGGGTTTGTAGCCACCGTGTACGGCGATGGTTTCGAGTTTCATGCTTGGTCTCCTCCTGTGTTCGTCATGCGTGAATGCGGCGAGTATAGACGCGGTGTTCAGCGTGCGCGCAGTACGGCCGGCAACAGGCCGCGCAAGGCGTTGCCGACGTACAGCGCGGCGGCCGACTGCAGCGTGGCGGAGTCGATCACCGCTTCGCAGGCGCGGCCGGTGTCGAGCAGTTCGCGTCGCAGCACACCGTCGAGCGCGCCGCAGGTCAGCGGCGGGGTGAGCAGCACGCCGTCGCCGCGATCGACGAACACCGTGCTGCGCGCGCCTTCGGCCACTTCATTGCGCTCGTTGAGAAAGATCAGGTCGAACAGCCCGGCCGACTCGGCCTCGCGCGAAGCCGCGTCGTACAGCGCCCGCGCGGTGCTCTTGTGATGCAGCAGCGCGTCGCCGGACGACACGTGCTGCGACGACAGCGCCACCGCCACCGGCCCGGCCTGATCGGCGAGCGGCCCGCCGGAAATCGTGAACCTGCCGTCGGGCCGGAGTTCCAGCCGCACGCGGTGCAGGCCGGACAAGGTCCGTGCGTGGTGGAGCAGGGCACTGCGCACGGCTTCGATGTCGCAATGCAGGCCCAGATAATCGGCGGAGGCGGCAAGACGCGCCAGATGGCGCTGCAGGCGCGGGTAAGGCGCATCGCTGCCGGCTTCGCAGCGCAGGGTTTCGATGAGGCCGAAGGGCGGCGTGAGCCCGGTCAGGAAGCGGCCCTTGAGCAGGCATTCCTCCCATTCCGCCGCCGGCTCGGAGTCGGCCACGATGCCGCTGCCGATGCCGCAGCGAAAATGGCCGTCGCGGTCGATCTCCAGCGTGCGGATCGGCACGCTGAAGCGGAAGTCACCATCCGGCGCGATCCAGCCCAGCGCGCCGCAGTACAGGCCTCGTGGCGAGTTTTCCAGTTCGTCGATGATCTGCATGGCGCGGATCTTGGGCGCGCCGGTGACCGAGCCGCAGGGGAACAGCGCGCGGAAGATCGTCAGCAGATCGGCCTCGACCGGCTCGGCCGACACCGTGGAGGTCATCTGCCACAGGCTGGGATAGGCCTCGATGTCGAACAGGCTCTCCACGCGTACCCCGCCCGGAGGCGCGAGCCGGCCCAGATCATTGCGGATGAGGTCCACGATCATCACGTTCTCGGCGCGGTTCTTGACGGTGCCGAGTGCGGCCTGCGGATCGGCCTCGCGCGCGGCCGTGCCTTTCATCGGGCGGCAGATCAGGCGCTGGCCGCGCCGCTCGACGAACAGCTCTGGTGAGCGCGACACGATCGCGCCATCGGCGTGCTGCAGGTAGGCTCCGTAGCGCACCGGCTGGCGTTCCCGCAGGGCAGCGTAGAGCGCCAGCGGATCGCCCAGGCAGTCTCCCTGCAGCGGAAAGGTGAAATTGACCTGATAGCAGTCGCCGGATTCGATCCAGGTCTGGATACGGTCGATTGCGGTAATGTAATCCGCACGACTGATGCCTTGCTCCAGTCCGCCGATGGCGGCGATCTTGCGGTGCTCATCGAGTCCCGCCAGTCGTGCATCGATGAAAGCGTCGACCGCGCCGGTGTCGAGATGGTCTGCGCGGTCGAACACCCAGGCCGTCAACAATTCCCGCCCTTTCTTCGGGACATGAGATTCGAGCGCATGACCCAACTCGTAGGCGGCTGCAAGCGCCACCCAGCAACCGTCCCGCTGCGCCTGCTCGATCGCGTCGAATGCACCCCGGAGCTCTGTTGCATTGCTGCAGCCGATCACCTTCTGCAGGCCGGAAAGCAGAGTGGCACCGTCACTGCCGAGGTTGTCATCGAACAGCGCGAAAGGGGAGTCGGGGTGGAGGGACATGATCATGATGCGTGCAAGCCAGCGCGCATGGTACTGCACACGAAGCACCCCTCATCGCCACGCGCTTGAGGAAACGCCGAACAGTTCATTCTCCGTGGCGCCATGGTGTGTTGATCAGCGCCTCCCTAGGCCGTGTTCACATATAACGATATGAAATCACCGCACAAACGATTCGCACGAATGCCATGTAGCTGGATACGAGCTTGTCGTAGCGTGTGGCGATCCGCCGATAATGCTTGATTCGGTTGAAGAAGCGCTCGATCAGG
>JBFHJY010000058.1:0-10237 GCA_041595655.1 Azoarcus sp. | reverse complement strand
GCCGGCGAGTTCGGCGTTTTCGTTCCAGGTCCATTCGCTCAGGCGCGCAGCACCGTCGTGACGCACGAACAGCAGCGTCGAGGAGCGTGTGCCATAAGCCGGCGCCCGCACGAACACCGGAGACAGCAGGCGTTCCCATTCGAGGCTCAGGCCGGTAGAGGGCAGTTTCTGATCCGGTGCGGGCTGATCATCGAGCAGCAGGTCGAGAAAGGCGTCATCGACCTGCGGGCCGTTCAGCGCGGCGATGAAGCGTTGCCGCGCCACTTCGACCTTGGGCCAGGGCGTATCGAGCAGGTGGTTGGACAGCGCATGCACGCCGGGCTCGAGCATGCGCGTGCGGCCTGCGGCGCTCTCATGAATGCCGAGGCTGCGCCCGTCGCTGACGAAGAAGTTGAAGGCGGCGTAGTGCGGCGCGACGCTGGCGACGTGGCTAAGCACGGCGCGGGTCCGGGCGTTGTCGGTCAGGGCATCGCGCACCAGCACACCGCGCGACGGGCCGTGTGTGCGTTGCACGGCCGGGTTGCGGTAGTTGGTCAGTGCTGCGAAGCGCCCGTCGCGTGTCACGCCAAGCCAGGTGCCCAGACCGCTCAGGTCGCGTCCGGCGAGCAGCTTGGGTTCGTCCTCCCACCAGTGCGCCGGTGCCGTCGGGCGGGAGAAGTGCTCGTCACGGTTGGCGGCGACGATCAGCGGATAGTCCGGGTGGGCGTGCCAGCCGACGACGATCAGGCACACGTAAAGCGCTCGGTGTGGCGCGCAGCCCCTGCAGCAATCAGGTCCTCGAGCCGATGCTCGCGTACCGCTGCGTCGAGCATGCTTTCGAACACTGCGCAGTCGGTGACGCCGGCGTAGATTTCCATCAGTGTCGCTGCGTCGTCACGGCGCTGCATCAGGCGTCCGCGCACGCCGCTGCGTTCGGCCAGTGCCTGCTGCATTGCATGCACGCGCGCAAGGGCAGCGGCGGGATCGTCGACCCGGTAGTAGATGTAGAGATCGACCGGAAGCGTCGCGCCGTTGTCCATCAGTCCAGTGGGTAAGGCAGTTGCAGGAACTCGACGCGCTCGCCCCGGGGGCCGCCCAGGCGGACCTCGCCGGCCTGGGCGCAGCCGATCTGCATCACGGCCAGCGCCTCGAAGCCGCCCTCAGGCGAAGCTGCGGCGTTGACCACCTTGCCGGCCGACTGCTCGCCGAATTCGGGGGTGTAGACATCCTCGCCGGGTTTGGGCACGTGGCCGGCCGGCACTCGCACGCGATACATCCGCTTCTTGAGCTTGCCGAGGTATTGCGTGCGGGCGACGATTTCCTGGCCCGGATAGCAGCCCTTGTTGAAACTCACGCCGCCGATCAGCTCGAAGTTGAGCATCTGCGGCACGAACTCCTCCTGCGTCGCAGCGGTGACCAGCGGCAGGCCGGCGCGGATCATCGCGAGTTGCCATTGTTCGGTGCCGGCCGGCCTGGCGCCGGCGTCCTGCAGGCGCAGCCACAGCGCCGGGGCCTGCGCCGGGTCGACGAGAAGCATGTAGTTGTGTCCCTGGATGCGGACGCAGCGCACGGCGTCGGTCACGCTCTGGCGCATCGCCTCGGTCGGCGGCGTGACGCCGGCCGTTGTCAGAGCGCCGGCGGCATCGTGGCCACATACCCCGATCAGCACCAGATCGGACATCGTCAGCTTGACCTTGCTGCGCAGCACGTACATCGAGAGGCGCTTGAGGATGGCCGGGGCGATGTCGGCCGACAGCACGATGCCGTAGCCCTCGGGATCGCGATGCATCAGCAGGCTGGCCAGCATGCGGCCCTTGGGGGTGTTGAGACTGTTCCACGCCGCGCCGTCGGCGGCGAGGTGCTTGACGTCATTCGACAGCAGGTTGTGCAGGAACTCCGTGGTGTCTTCGCCGTGGCTGCGGATATGGGCCAGGTGGAGCAGCGGCATCGCATGGCAGCCGGCAGGGTCCACTTCGACGGCCGGAAACTGCACGGTCGAATCGGTGATCGAGGCGCCTTCTTGGGCGAGGAATTCGTTCCAGGGCTGGGTCATGGCTTGGTCGGCGGGTCGCAGAGGTCGATGCAGTATTATACGGGCCGTCGCGCAGTACCATGGTGCGCGCCTCCCGTGGCTTCTTTCTTGATCCGATGAAAAGTTTCTTGTTGCGTGCTTTCCTGTTGTTGCTGATCGCCGCTGTGCTGCTCGCGATGGCGGCAGGGTGGTACGCGCAGCGTCCGTTGTCGCTCGCCGCGCCGGTCGACTTCGAAGTCGAACGCGGTTTCACGATGCGACAGGCAGCGCGTGCCGCGCATGATGCCGGCGTGCCGGTGCCGCCCGAAGCACTGTACTGGATTGCGCGGATATCGGGCCAGGCCGGACGCATCGTTGCCGGCGGCTACGAGGTGAAGTCCGGCATGTCGGCTTGGGACATCGTCGGCCTGCTGAATCGCGGCGAGGTCACCTACGCCGAGCTGCGTCTGGTCGAGGGCTGGAACGTGCGTCAGGTGAGGGCCGCGGTCGAATCCCACGCCTGGATCAAGCCGGACACGCTGGGCATGTCGGACGGCGAGCTGCTGGCCGCCGTCGGCGCCTCGGAGAAACATCCGGAAGGACTTTTCTTCCCGGATACCTACCGTTTTCCTCGCTTCTCCAGCGCCAGCGCGGTGCTGCGCACCGCTTACGACGCGATGCAGAAGCAGCTTGCCGATGTCTGGGCCTCACGCCATCCGGATGTGCCACTGGCGTCACCCTACGAGGCCCTGATTCTCGCCTCGATCATCGAGAAGGAAACCGGGCGGCCCGAGGAGCGGGGGCTGGTGGCGTCGGTGTTCGCCAACCGGCTGCGCATCGGCATGCGCCTGCAGACCGATCCGACGGTGATCTACGGTTACGGGGAGTCCTTCGAGGGGCGGCTGCGGCGGCGCCATCTGGATACCGATCACGAGTACAACACCTATACCCGCGCCGGCCTGCCGCCCACGCCGATCGCGATGCCGAGCCTGGCCTCGCTGCAGGCGGCGGTGCGCCCCGAGGAGTCGAAGTACCTTTATTTCGTTGCGCGTGGCGACGGCAGCAGCCAGTTTTCGCGCACGCTGGCCGAGCACAACCGGGCCGTAAACATCCACATTCGGGGCAGAACCCAGTGAGTCCAGCACAGGCGCGCGGGCGCTTCATTACCTTCGAGGGGATCGACGGCGCCGGCAAGAGCACGCAGATCGCGGCCGTGGTGGCATTGCTCGCGGCACGCGGCATCGATGTGGTGCAGACGCGCGAACCGGGCGGTACGCCGCTGGGAGAGCGGCTGCGCGAACTGCTGCTGCACGAGACGATGCATCTCGAAACGGAGGCGATGCTGATGTTTGCCGCGCGGCGTGAGCACCTTGCGGCGCGCATCGTGCCGGCGCTGGAAGCCGGACAGTGGGTGGTGTGCGACCGTTTCTCGGATGCGACCTATGCCTACCAGGTGGGTGGGCGTGGGCTGGATGCTTCCAAGTTTGCGGCGCTCGAGGCCTGGGTGCATCCCGGCCTGCAGCCTGACCTGACGCTGGTGTTCGATCTCGACCCGACCGTCGCAGCCGCGCGCGTGGCGTCTGCCGGTGCGGCGCCCGACCGTTTCGAGCGCGAGCAGCGCGACTTCTTCGAGCGCGTGCGAAATGCCTATCTGGAGCGTGCGCAGGCCGCCCCGCAGCGCATCCGCGTAATCTCCGCCGAGCGTGATCCGGACGCCATCCGCGCGGAAGTCGAGACCGTCGTCGCAGAGCGTTTTTTCCCATGATGTACCCCTGGCTGGAGGATGCCTGGCAGCGTCTGATTGCGCTCGGCGAGCGCCTGCCGCACGCCGTGCTGTTCGTCGGTCCGCCCGGCGTCGGCAAGCGCGACCTGGCAGAGGCGCTGGCCGCACGCCTGCTTTGCCGCGCGCCGCGCGCCGACGGGCATGCCTGTGGTGAGTGCGCGGGCTGTGCGTTGAGGTTGTCCGGGAATCACCCCGACCTGATGCGCGTCGAGCCTGCGGCTGCCGACGCAGACGCGGAGGTGGAGCCGGATGCCAAGGGCCGCAAATCCTCGCAGATCGTCATCGATCAGATCCGCGACGTGCAGGAAGCGCTGACCGTCACCGGTCACCAGAGCGCGCGACGCGTCATCATCGTCGATCCGGCCGATGCGATGAACGCCTTTACTGCCAATGCGTTGCTCAAGCTGCTCGAGGAGCCGCCGACTGGCTGCCTGCTGATGCTGGTGTCATCCGCGCCGCGCCGCCTGTTGCCGACCATCCGCAGCCGGTGCCAGCAATGGGCCATTGCGCGTCCGTCGCCCGAGCTGGTCGCTGCGCGCGGTGCGGACGCTGCGCTGCTGGCGGTGACCGGCGGTCTGCCGCTGGCAGCCGAGCGGCTGGCGGACCGGGGCGCGGGCGAGGCGCTGAAGCGTTTCGTGCGCGACGTGTGTCGCCTGCCCGAATCCGATCCACTGGCGCTGGCAGCGCAGTGGGAGAGCTGGCTGCGCAGCAAGGAAGCGGCGTCGGCCGGGGTCGATGTGGTGCAGCTGACGGACTGGATGCAGCGCTGGGTGAGTGATCTTGCCGCGCTGGCGCTGGGTGGTCGGGCCCGCTTCTTCCCGGCGCAGGAACAGGTGCTGGCACGACTGGCCGAGCAGGCCGGTATCGCCGCCACGTCGAACTGTTACAATGACTTGGCGCGTATCCGCCGGGTCGCGCAGCATCCGCTGAACATGCGGCTGATGCTCGAGGACATGCTGTTGCGCTATGCGCGCGTGGTCAGCGGAGCGAGGTCATGAGCGAAATGGGAGTTCCTGCCGGGGTGCGCCCGAGCGTACTGTCTATGAGCATCAACTCGAAGTCGGCGCTGTACGCGGCCTATATCCCGTTCTTCGTCAACGGCGGCATCTTCGTGCCGACCCCGAAGGTATACCGGCTCGGGGACGAGGTCTTCGTGCTGTTGCAGCTGATGGATGACCCGACCAAGCATCCGGTGGCCGCGACGGTGGCCTGGGTCACGCCATCCGGTGCGCAGGGCGGCAAGACACAGGGCGTGGGCCTGCACTTTTCGGGCGACGATGCCGGCAAGGCGCTGCGCAGCCGCATCGAAACCATCCTTGCCGGCCTGGTCGGCTCCAGTCGTCCGACCCACACCATCTGAATCCTTCCAGGCAGTTCCTGATGTTTGTCGATTCCCATTGTCATCTGGACTTTCCCGAACTGGCGGAGCGGGAGGACGACATCGTTGCCGCGATGCGTGCCAATGACGTGCAGCAGGCCTTGTGCATCGCCGTCACGCTCGAGAACTTCCCTCGCGTGCTGGCCGTGGCCGAACGTCATGCGGGTTTCTACGCTTCGGTGGGCGTGCATCCGGACAACCTCGAGGTCGAGGAGCCGGACGTCGCCCGTCTGATCCGGCTGGCCGACCATCCCAAGGTCGTCGCAATTGGCGAGACCGGGCTGGATTACCACTGGCACAAGGATGAGCCGGAGTGGCAGCGTGAGCGTTTCCGCACCCACATCCGTGCCGCACGTGCCTGCGGCAAACCGCTGATCATTCACACGCGATCGGCCGCGGCCGACACCCTGCGCCTGATGCGGGAGGAGCGTGCCGACGAGGTCGGCGGAGTGCTGCACTGTTTCACCGAAAGCCGTGAGGTCGCCGAAGCAGCGCTGGAGCTCGGCTTCTACATTTCCTTCTCCGGCATCGTCACCTTCAGGAACGCAAAGGAGCTGAAGGAGGTCGCACGTGGCGTTCCGCTCGATCGTCTGCTGATCGAGACCGACTCGCCCTATCTTGCGCCCGTGCCGCACCGAGGCAAGACCAACGAGCCTGCCTGGGTGGTGCATGTTGCCGAGGAAATCGCACGTTTGCGCGAAGAGTCGGTCGAACACATCGCGCAGGCAACCAGTGACAACTTTTTCAGGCTTTTCAGACATGCAGAACCGCTTCAGTACTAAACGTTTCGGGCTGGTGCTGGCCGCCAGCCTGCTGCTCGGAAGCTCCGGCGCATTCGCCGGCAGCTACGAGGATTCGCTCGACGCTGCGCGTCTGGGTCAAACCGCCCAGCTCGCGGCCCTGCTCGATCGTGGCATCGATCCCGACACCGTCGACGGTTTCAACAACAGCCTGCTGATCATCGCGGCGCGCGAGAACCATGCCGAAGTGGTGGATCTGCTGGTCACGCGTGGCGCACGCGTTTCCTACCGCAACGAGGCCGGTGACTCGGCCTTGATGCTGGCTGCGCTGCGGGGCAATTCCGGCATCGTCGCGCGTCTGCTCGATGGTGGCGCGGCCGTCGATCACGATGGCTGGACGCCGCTGATGTATGCGGCCTTCGAAGGGCATGTCGAGGTCGTCGAGCAGCTCCTGCGCGCCGGTGCAAAGGTCAATGCCCTGGCCCCCAACCAGGCCAATGCGCTGATGCTTGCCGCCCGCAATGGCCATCGCGAGGTGGTGGAGCGCCTGCTGCAGACCGACGTTGATCTTCAGCAGCAGACTGATCGCGGGTATACCGCCATCAGCTGGGCCGAGGCAAACCGCCATACCGACATCGCAGACATGCTGCGGGCAGCGATGTCTGCGCGCGGCCGACAGGCTCGCCCCTAAGGGCCTGCCGCAGCTGCGGGCACTTTGCTGTCGCCCGCAGTTCCCGCCTTCCCTGCCTTTCCCGGAGTGACCGCATGAGTGTCATCGAAGTGCTGCGCGAGCGCAGTTCACGCTACGCCCGAATCCGCCGCGACATCCACGCCCATCCCGAACTGGCGTATGCCGAGCACCGCACCTCCGATCTGGTGGCGCGGCATCTCGAGTCGCTCGGCATCGAGACCCATCGTGGTCTCGGCGGCACTGGCGTGGTCGGAGTGCTGCGCGCCGGGACGGGCAAGCGGGCGATCGGCCTGCGCGCCGACATGGACGCGCTGCCGATGCAGGAGCACAACGAGTTTTCCCACCGTTCGACCCACGATGGCTGCATGCACGCCTGCGGCCACGACGGCCACACCACCATGCTGCTGGCTGCCGCCGAGGCGCTGGCGAAGCATCCGGATTTCGATGGGACGGTGTACCTGATCTTCCAGCCAGCCGAGGAGGGCATGGCCGGCGCCAAGGCCATGATCGACGACGGCATCTTCGAGCGCTTCCCGATGGACGCCATCTTCGGCCTGCACAACTGGCCCGGTATGGAGGCTGGCAGTTTTGCCGTGCACGACGGGCCGGTGATGGCCGCCGCCGATCGTTTCGACATCGAGGTGACCGGCATCGGCTGCCATGCCGCGATGCCGCATCTGGGGGTCGACCCCATCGTCGCGGCGGCTTCGCTCGTGCAGGTCTTCCAGACCATTCCTGCGCGCACCGTCGATCCGCTTGATGCTGCCGTCGTGTCGACCACCATCTTCCAGGCAGGCAAGGCCCAGAACGTCATCCCCGACCGTGTCGAGATGGCCGGTACGGTGCGCACCTTCCGCGAGGAAGTGCGAGAGACCGTGCGCCGCCGCATGCAGGAAGTGTGCGACGGCATCGGCGCCGCGCATGGCGTGAAAGTCTTACTGAACTACCGCGCCGGTTATCCCGCCACCGTCAACAGCTCGCCCGAGGCGGCGTTGTGCGCCGAGGTCGCACGTGCGCTGGTGGGGGACGACAGGGTGACGACGTCGATGCGCCCGAGCATGGGTTCGGAGGATTTCGCCTTCTTCCTGCGCGAGAAGCCGGGCTGCTACGTGTGGTTGGGCAATGGCCCGGGCGAGGGGGGCTGCCTGCTCCACAATCCGCGCTACGACTTCAACGACGAGCTGATCCCGGTCGGCGCGGCGTATTGGGTGGAGCTCGCTCGCCGCCTGCTGGCGGCACGCTGAGCGGCGCCCGGTCTGCCATGAATACGCTGCGTCTGGCCTGGCGCATGATGCTGCGCGACCTGCGTGCAGGCGAGTTGCACCTGCTCGGGCTGGCCATCGTCATCGCGGTGGCCAGCCTCGCCAGTGTCGGCTTTCTCGCCGACCGCGTCGCCCACGGGCTGGACCGTGAGGCCAACCAGCTGCTCGGTGGAGACCTGCTGCTGCGCGCGGACCATCCATGGACCGAAGAGGTGCGCGAGGAAGCCCGTTCGCGCGGCTTGGCCGTGACCGACACCGTGCTGTTCACCAGCATGGGCAGCACGGAGGATGCGGCCGAACTGGCTGGCGTCAAGGTGGTCGGAGAGGGCTATCCGCTGCGCGGATCGATCCGCGTTGCGCCGGGCCCCAACCAGGCCGATGCGGTTGCAGATTCGCTCCCGGCGCGTGGAGAACTGTGGCTGGACGAGCGCCTGTACGCCAGCCTCGGCGTACGTACCGGCGATATCGTCGGATTCGGCAACACCGAGTTCCGGGTGGCCGGCATGGTCACCTTCGAGTCTGACCGGGGCGCCAACTTCTTCAGCTTGCTGCCGCGCGCGATCTTCAACCTCGCGGATCTCGACGACACCGGCCTGATCGTCACCGGCAGCCGGGCCGTCTATCGCCTGCACGTGGCCGGAGAACCCGCCGCGGTGGACGAGTTCGAGGCCTGGATCACACCGCGGCTGGGGCGAGGTCAGCGGCTCGAAACCATCGAAAACGCCCGACCCGAGGTCCGCTCGGCACTCGATCAGGCTCAGCGCTTCCTGCGGCTGGCGGCGCTGTTGGCCGTGATCTTGGCGGCCGTGGCAGTCGGCCTGTCGGCGCGACGTTTCATGCGCCGTCATCTCGATGCCTGCGCCGTGATGCGCTGCCTTGGCGCGGCGCAGTCGCGCGTGCTGTCGGTCTTCGTCGGGGAGTTCGTGGCCTTCGGCCTGTTGGTGGCGCTGCTCGGTGTGGCGCTCGGCTGGATGCTGCAGGCCGCCCTGGCCGGGGTGCTGGGGGGCCTGATGCAGTTGCGCCTGCCCGAAGCCTCGTTGCTGCCGGTGGCCCACGGTCTGCTGGTCGGACTGGCATTGCTGGTGGGCTTCGTGCTGCCTCAGCTGCTTCGCCTGAGGCGGGTGCCGACGCTGCGTGTGCTGCGGCGCGAGCTGGGCGCGCTCGAGCCTGCCAGCGCATCGGCATGGCTGGCGGGCGCAGCGGCAATGCTCGGGCTGATCTTCTGGATCGCGGCGGATCTGCGGCTGGGCGTACTGGTGGCGTTCGGCTTCCTGTGTGCGCTCGGCGTGTTCGCGGCGGCGGCATGGGGCGTGCTGCGCCTGCTCGGCCGCCTGCGCGGCAGCGCCACCCTGGCGGGCGGCGGCTGGCGCTACGGCATTGCCGCGCTGAACCGGCGCATGGGTGCCAGCGTCATCCAGATCGCCGCACTGGGGCTGGGGATCACGGCGCTGCTGCTGCTCACGCTGGTGCGTGGCGACCTGCTGGAGAACTGGCAGCGCCAGACCCCGGCCGATGCGCCCAACCGCTTCGTCATCAACATCCAGCCGGACCAGCAGGCTGCCGTGCTCGAATACTTCGATGGCGCAGGCCTGCCCCGGCCCGAGATCCTGCCGATGATCCGTGGCCGACTGGTGGCGATCAACGGCGACCCGGTGTCGGCCGAGGACTATCCAGACAATCGGGCCCAGCGCCTGGCGACACGCGAATTCAATCTCAGCTTCGCAAGCCACCTTGCCGAGGGTGTGACCATCCGCGAGGGGCGTTGGCACGGTGATGCGCGCGAGCCGCAATGGTCCGTCGAGGAAGGCCTGATGCGCACCCTGGGGCTGAAGCTGGGCGATGTCCTGCGCTATGACGTCTCCGGTCGTATCGTTGAGGGGCCGATTACCAGCGTGCGCGCGCTGGAGTGGGACTCGATGCGCGTCAATTTCTTCGTCATCGCCGCCGAAGGCATGCTTGACGGAGCGCCGACCAGTCTGGTTTCGGCGTTCCATCTGCCGCCTGCCGGCGCGCATGAGTTCGCCGCCGGTCTGGTGCAGACTTTCCCGAACCTGTCGGTGATCGACGTCGCGGCGGTACTGGCCCAGGTCGAGGAAGTGACTGGAAAGCTCGCGCTGATCGTGCAGTTCGTGTTCGGCTTCGCCCTGCTGGCCGGTCTGGTGGTGCTGTATGCGGCGCTGCAGGCCACGCATGACGAACGTGATCACGAGCTGGCGGTGCTGCGCACCCTGGGTGCGCGCAATGCGCTGCTGCGTCAGGCCATGCTCGCCGAGTTCGCGTTGCTCGGAGGCGTCGCCGGCGTACTGGCGGGTGCGGCAGCCAGCCTCATCGGCTGGCTGCTCGCACAGTTCGTGTTCCGCATGACCTGGATGCCGGATCCGCTTCTGCTGCTG
>JBFHJY010000057.1:0-10238 GCA_041595655.1 Azoarcus sp. | reverse complement strand
TCGCTCCGGCGCGCAGGCGGCGTTTCATCATCGAACCGAACACCGGATGACCGTCGGTCGGGTTGGCGCCGATGACGAAGATCACGTCGGAGTGCAGCACGGATTCGAAGGTCTGCGTACCGGCCGATTCACCCATGGTCACTTTCAGGCCGTAGCCGGTGGGCGAGTGGCAGACGCGGGCGCAGGTGTCGACGTTGTTGTTGCCGAAGGCGGCGCGCACCAGCTTCTGCACGAGGTAGGTTTCCTCGTTGGTGCAGCGCGACGAGGTGATGCCGCCAACCGCGCCACGGCCGTACTGCGCCTGGATGCGTTTGATCTCGGACGCGGCGTAGGAGATGGCCTCTTCCCACGACACTTCCTGCCACGGGTCGGTGATCTTCTTGCGGATCATCGGCTTGGTGATGCGGTCGGTGTGGGTGGCGTAACCCCACGCGAAACGGCCCTTGACGCAGGAGTGGCCCATGTTGGCCTGACCGTTCTTGTTTGGGACCATGCGCACCACGGTCTCGCCCTTCATCTCGGCCTTGAACGAGCAGCCCACGCCGCAGTAGGCGCAGGTGGTGACCACGCTGTGCTCGGCCTGGCCGAGTTCGACCACGCTCTTTTCCATCAGCGTGGCGGTCGGGCAAGCCTGCACGCAGGCGCCGCAGGACACGCACTCGGAATCCATGAAGGCCTCGAACTGACCCGCCGAGATGCGCGACTCGAAGCCGCGGCCGTCAACGGTGAGCGCGAAGGTGCCCTGCGTTTCCTCGCAGGCGCGCACGCAGCGGTTGCACACGATGCACTTGGAGGGGTCGTAGCTGAAGTACGGGTTGGATTCGTCCTTGACGTCCTTCAGGTGGTTCTTGCCTTCGTAGCCGTAGCGCACTTCACGCAGGCCGACGGTGCCGGCCATGTCCTGCAGTTCGCAGTTGCCGTTGGCCGAGCAGGTCAGGCAGTCCAGCGGGTGATCGGAGATGTACAACTCCATCACGCCGCGGCGCAGGTCGGCGAGCTTCTTGTTTTCGGTGTGCACCACCATGCCTTCGTCCACCGGCGTGGTACACGAGGCCGGGGTGCCGCGACGGCCTTCGATCTCGACCAGGCACAGGCGGCAGGAGCCGAATGGCTCAAGGCTGTCGGTGGCGCACAGCTTGGGGATGTTGATGCCGGCTTCGGCGGCGGCGCGCATCACCGAAGTGCCGGCCGGAACGGAGATCTCGACGTCGTCGATGGTCAGCGTCACGAGCTTTTCGGAGACGCGGGCGGGCGTGCCGTAATCGATGTCGTTCAGGTTGTAGAGCATGGCGGTTCTCCTCAGGCTGCCTTGCCGGCGGGCTTGCTCACGCCGAAGTCTTCAGGGAAGTGGTTGAGCGCGCTGAGCACCGGATACGGCGCCATGCCGCCCAGTGCGCACAGCGAGCCGCTGAGCATGGTGTCGCACAGTTCGCGCAGCAGAATGACCTGCCGGGGTCGCTCGGTGCCTTCGACGATCCTGTCGATGACCTCGACCCCGCGCGTGGAGCCGATGCGGCACGGCGTGCATTTGCCGCAGGATTCGATGGCGCAGAACTCCATGGCGAAGCGCGCCATCTGGGCCAGATCGACGGTGTCGTCGAACACCACCAGACCACCGTGGCCGAGCATGGCGTTCTCGGCGGCCAGCGCCTCGTAGTCCAGCGGCAGATCGAACTGCGATTCAGGCACATAAGCGCCGAGCGGGCCGCCGATCTGCACGGCACGAATCGGACGGCCGCTGCGCGTGCCACCGCCAAAGTCGTACAGCAGCTCACGGATGGTCATGCCGAAGGCCGCTTCCACCAGACCGCCGTGCTTGACGTTGCCGCCGAGCTGGAAGGGCAGCGTGCCGCGCGAGCGGCCCATGCCGTACTCCTGATAGTTGGCGCCGCCCTGGTCGAGAATGATCGGCACGCTGGCCAGCGAGATGACGTTGTTCACAACCGTCGGCTTGCCGAACAGACCTTCGAGCGCGGGCAGCGGCGGCTTGAAGCGCACCATGCCGCGCTTGCCTTCGAGGCTTTCGAGCAGCGAGGTTTCTTCACCGCACACGTAGGCACCGGCACCGCGGCGCACTTCGAGGTGGAAGGTCTTGCCCGAGCCGAGGATGTCCGCGCCCAGATAGCCGCGCGCGTTGGCCACGGCAATGGCTTCATTCAGCGCGACTTCGGCGTAGGGGTATTCCGAGCGCAGGTAGATGTAACCCATGGTCGCGCCGACGGCCAGACCGGCGATGGTCATGCCCTCGATCAGCACGAAGGGGTCGCCTTCCATGATCATGCGGTCGGAGAAGGTGCCGGAGTCGCCCTCGTCGGCGTTGCAGACGATGTACTTCTGGTCGGACGCAGCACCCAGCACCGTGCGCCACTTGATGCCGGTCGGGAAGGCCGCGCCGCCGCGGCCGCGCAGGCCGGAGGTGGCGACTTCCTCGACGATGTCGGCGCCGGTCATCTTCAGCGCGTTGGCCAGCCCGCGGTAGCCGTCATGCGCGATGTAGTCGTCGAGCGATACCGGATCGGTGACGCCGACGCGCGCAAAGGTCAGGCGCTGCTGCCTGGCGAAGTAGGGAATCTCTTCGGTCAGGCCGAGGTTCAGATGATGCTGCCCGCCATACAGGAAATTGGCCTCGAACAGCTCGGGCACATCCTCCGGCTTGACCGGGCCGAAGGCGATGCGACCTTCCGGCGTGCTGACCTCGACCATGGGTTCGAGCCAGAACATGCCGCGCGAGCCGTTGCGCACCATGTCGATGGTGGCGCCGCGTTTGGCGGCCTCGAAGGCGATGGCGCGGGCGACCTTGTCGGCCCCCTTGGAGATCGCGGTGGAGTCGCGGGATACGTAAACGGTCACGGTCATTGGCGGGTCCTCAGGCTGTCGACGATGGCGTCGAGGTTGTCCGCGGAAACCTCACCGACGACCTCACCATCGACCATGATCGACGGCGAACAGGCGCAGTTGCCGAGGCAGAACACCTGCTCCAGCGAGACGGCGCCGTCGGTGGTGGTTTCGTGGAAGTCCACACCCAAGGTCTTCCTGGCGTGGGCGACGAGGGCGTTGGCGCCCACGGCCTGACAGGCTTCGCCACGGCAGATTTCGAGCTTGTGACGGCCCGGCGGGGTGGTGCGGAAGTGGTGGTAGAAGGTGATCGTGCCGTGCACCTCGGCGCGCGACAGGTTGAGCGCCTCGGCCATCAGCGGCACGGCGTCATCCGGCACGTAGCCGATGCTGTCCTGGATGCCGTGCAGGATCGGCATGAGTGCGCCGGGCTTGTGCTTCAGCGTGTTGATGATGCCTAGGACCTTGTCGCGGTCCCAGGCGGGTTGGGCGGAGCTCATGTGCACCTCTCGAAAACTTGATGTCCGGTCGATTCGGGGTAAGCTGGATTCGTCGCGCCAATCTCATATGCACACATAAACATATGAAGAACAGCCCACTCCGAATCGCTACACGGCCAAGTTAGCAGAGGAAAAATTACCTCTCAATATGAGATAAATTGCACATGAAGTTCAGCATCACAATCAAACCGGCCTGGCATGTCTCGCGCGATGGCGACGTGCAACTGTCCCTGCCCGGCCTGCTCGCGCTGCTGGCAGTGGTGGACGAACTGGGCCAGATCGAGCAGGCCTGTGCGCAGCTGGGCGTGTCCTACCGCCACGGCTGGGGCCTGCTGCGCACCGGCGAGGAAGTGTTCGGCAGTCCGCTGGTGAGCAAGGCGCGCGGGCGCGGCACCACGCTCACCGCGCTGGGCAAGAAACTGCTGTGGGCCGACAAGCGCATCGCCGCGCGGCTCGCGCCGACGCTCGACAGCCTGGCGTCCGAACTGGAAGCCGAACTGCTGAAGAGCGTCGAACACAAGGACCGCATCCTGCGCATCAACGCCAGCCACGGTTTCGCGGTGGAGACGCTGCGCGGTTTTCTCGTCGACAACGACATTCCGGTGGATCTCAAATACCGCGGCAGCCTCGATTCGGTGGCCTCGCTGGCGCGCGGCGACTGCGACGTGGCGGGCTTTCACGTGCCGCTGGGCGAGTTCGAGACGGCCGCCTGGGCGCAGTACAGGAAGTGGCTGCGGCCGCGTAAACACCGCCTGATCCATCTGGCCGAACGCCAGCAGGGCCTGTTCGTGCTACCCGGCAACCCCAAGAACATCACCGGACTGGAAGACCTCACGCGCGAGGACGTGAGCTTCGTCAACCGCCAGCCCGGCTCCGGCACGCGCATCCTGCTCGACCTGCTGCTCGAAGCACGCGGCATCGACAGCGACCGCATCCGTGGCTTCCAGAATTCCGAGCTGACGCACGCTGCGGTGGCCGCCTACATCGCCAGCGGCATGGCGGACGTGGGCTTCGGCGTGCGCACGGCGGCGCACCGCTTCAAGCTCGACTTCATCGAGATCGCGCGCGAACGCTATTTCATCGCCTGCAACGCCTCGGCGATGCGCTCTGCGGCCGTGCGCGGCATGCTCGACATCATGCAGCGCGAGGATTTCCGCACCACCGTCTCGGCCCTGCCCGGCTACGACGGCACCGACACCGGCCAGCAACTGACCCTGGACGAGGCCGTGCCGGTGTCCTGAGCGCGCGAAGGCCATGCCGGGCAAGGTTTTCGCCTCGCCCTATGCACGCCAGTTCATATTGTTGGCTCTTCTGCCCGCCCGTACAGTGTGCGGCCTCACGCGCGCGACGCGTTTCACCGGGTTCCGATGTCCTTCGCAGCCACCTTTTCCGAAGCTTTCTCGCTGATCGCCAGCCTCGACGGCCGCGTTGCGGAGATCGTGCTGCTGTCGATCCAGGTCAGCGGCTCGGCGGTGGTGATCGGCACCTTCATCGGTCTGCCGCTGGGCGCGGTGCTCGCCATCGGACGCTGGCCCGGCCAGCAGGTCGGCACGGTGCTGGTCAATGCGCTGATGGGCGCGCCGGCGGTGGTGATCGGCGTGGTGGTGTATCTGCTGCTGTCACGCTCGGGGCCGTTCGGGCATTTCGGCCTGCTGTTCAGCCCCACGGCGATGGTCATCGCGCAGACCGTTCTGGTGATTCCGCTGATGGCCGCGATTGCGCGGCAGGTGGTGGAAGACGCCTGGCAGCGCTACGCCGAGGAACTGCAGGTGATGCGCTTCAACTGGTGGCACAGCCTCACGACGCTGCTCTACGACTGCCGCCACTCGCTGCTGGTGGCGGTGCTGGCCGGGCTGGGCCGGGCGATGAGCGAGGTCGGCGCGGTGATGATCGTCGGCGGCAACATCGACGGCGTCACGCGCGTGATGACCACCGCCATCGCGCTGGAAACGAGCAAGGGTGACCTGCCGCTGTCGATTGCGCTGGGGCTGGTGCTGATCTCGGTGATCCTGATCCTCAACGTCGTCGCGCACCTGATGCGCGCCTGGGCGATGAAGCGTTATGGCTGAGGCGGCAATGTTTCCGGTCACGCTCTCGGGTGTGCGCTTCCAGCCCAACGGCCGCACCGTGCTCGACGGCGTGGACCTCGAACTGGGCGACGAGGGCATCACGCTGGTGATGGGACCCAACGGCGCCGGCAAGAGCGTGCTGCTGCGCACGCTGTGCGGGCTGATCGAGCCCTCGGCCGGCAGCCTCACGTGGGCCGGCGGCGCGCGCCCGGAGCGCGGCGTGATGATGGTGTTCCAGCACCCGATGATGATCCGCGCCACGGTGCTGGAGAACGTCGCGCTGGGGCTCAAGCCGCTGGGCGTACCCGGCGCCGAGCGGCGGCGGCGCGCTGCGGATATTCTGGAGCGCGTGGCGTTGGCCGATCGTGCGCAGGACAGCGCGCGCCACCTCTCCGGCGGCGAGCAACAGCGTCTTGCGCTGGCCCGTGCGTGGCTGACCAAACCCCGCCTGTTGCTGCTCGACGAACCCACCGCCGCGCTCGACCCCTCGGCCACGGCCGAGGTCGAGCGCATCATCCGCGAGATCCGCACCGACGGCACCCGCATCGTGATGACCACGCACAACCTCGGTCAGGCCACGCGACTGGGCGACGACGTGATCTTCATCAGCCACGGCCGCGTGCGTGAGCACACGCCGGTACAGCGCTTCTTCGCCCGCCCGGCCTCGGAGGAGGCGCGACTGTTCATCCAGGGCGAACTTCCCTGGCGCATGGCACTGTGAACCGCGCAAGCCGTCTCACGCGCGAGGCCAACGGCGCCTGCGGCGACCTCGGTACCTTTCTGCCGTATGCGGTGGGCGCGGTCACGGTCGGCGGACTGGGCGCGGTCGGGGTGTTCTTCGGGTTCGGCGTCGCGCTGATCGCGGCCGGGCTGTTCTACGGCATCCCGATGGCCGTGCAGCCGATGAAGGCAGTGTCGGCCGTGCTGCTGACCTCGGGCCTGGCGCCCGGCGAAGTCGCGATGGCCGGTTTGCTGATCGGCGCCACGGTGCTGCTGCTCGGCCTCACCGGCGGCGTGGCGTGGATCGCGCGGCACATCCCGCCCTCGGTCACGCTGGGACTCACGCTGGGACTGGGCCTGTCGATGGTATGGCTGGGCGTGACGCTGATGACGGATGCCCCGCTGCTCGGCGCTGGCGCGCTGGCATTCGCCGTTGTGGCGATGTTCGTCACGCGGCTGCCGCTGCTGGCGCTGGGCGTTGTCGCGGTGCTGGCGGCGCCGTGGCTGGGGCTGAGCGACACGGCACCGACGCTGGCCGGCTTCGGTCTGGCCCTGCCGCAGTTTGCGCTGCCGTCGTGGTCCGACCTGCCGCGCGCGCTGGAACTGGCGGTATTGCCGCAGATGCCGCTGACGCTGTCGAACGCCATCATCGTCACCGCCGCGGTCAGCGCCACGCTGTTTCACGAGCAGGCCGCGCGCGCCAGCGAGCGCAATCTGGCCTTGAGCACCGGGCTGGGCAATCTGCTGTTGGCACCGTTTGGCGCGATGCCGATGTGCCACGGCGCCGGCGGGGTGGTCGCACAGCACCGTTTCGGCGCGCGCTCGTGCCGTGCGCCGGTGCTTCTTGGCGTTGTGTTGCTGGCCAGCGCGCTGTTCGCCGGCGAGTCCGCCGCAGCGTTGCTGGCGGCTTTCCCGTTGCCGGTGGCCGGCGCACTGCTAGCCGTGGCGGGGGCCGATCTGGCCTTCTCCAGACGCCTGTTCGACACGCGGCCCAACTGCTGGCCGGTAATCGGCATCACCGCCGCAGTGGCCTTCGCGCTGAATCCGGCCTGGGCGCTGGCCGCGGGGCTCGGACTGGAGATCGCGCGCAACCTCGCCGCACGCCGCCGCGCACACCACGGCTGAACGGTTTCAGTGGCCGGCGGTTTTGGAGAAAACGTTCATCACCACCACGCCGGCCACGATCAGCGCCATGCCGATCACGGCTGGCGCGTCGAGCTTTTGCCCAAACAAGAACACCCCCACCAGCGCGATCAGCACGATGCCTACCCCCGCCCAGATGGCGTAGGCCACACCGACCGGGATCGATCGCAGCGTCAGCGCCAGCGCCAGCAGCCAGAAGGCGCAGGCATAGCCAACCACCACGATCACCGAGGGCCACAACCGAGTGAAGCCGTCGCTGGCCTTCAGGGCCGAGGTGCCGATGACTTCGGCGAGGATGGCGGTGCCGAGGTACAGCCAGGGCATGAGGTTCATGCATGTCTCCAAACAAAAACGCCGCGACCTTGTGGGCTGCGGCGTTGATACGGGATTTTCGTAGGAGCCCGACTCCGTCGGGCGATTCAACCTCGCGTACGCCGAGGCAGCATCACGCGGCACAGCCGCGCTCCGACTCCATCGCTCAGAACTTGTCGGTGACTGCGCCTTCAGAGGCCGAGCTGACGGTCTTGGCGAACTTGGCCAGCGCACCACGCGTGTAGCGCGGCGGCATGGGCTTCCAGTTGGCGCGGCGGCGCTCCATCTCGGCGTCGTCGATGTGCAGCGTGATCACGTTGGCGTCGGCGTCGATGGTGATCCTGTCGCCGGTCTCGACCAGCGCGATCGGGCCGCCATCTGCCGCTTCCGGCGTAATGTGGCCGACCACGAAGCCGTGGCTGCCGCCGGAGAAGCGGCCGTCGGTGATGAGCGCCACGTCCTTGCCCAAACCCTTGCCCATGATGGCGGAAGTGGGGCTGAGCATCTCGCGCATGCCGGGGCCGCCCTTGGGGCCTTCGTAGCGGATGACCAGCACGTCGTGCGCGACCACGGTGCCATCAAGGATGCGGTCGAGCGCTTCTTCCTCGGAGTGGAACACACGCGCATTGCCGGTGAATTGCGTGCCTTCCTTGCCGGTGATCTTGGCCACCGCGCCGGTCGGAGCGAGGTTGCCGTAGAGGATGCGCAGGTGGCTGTCCTTCTTGATCGGGTTGTCGAGCGGGCGAATGATCTCCTGGCCGGCCGGGTAGGGCGCGACCTCGGCGAGGTTCTCGGCCAGCGTCTTGCCGGTGACAGTCATGCAGTCGCCGTGCAGCAGGCCGGCGTCGAGCAGCATCTTCATCAGCGGCTGGATGCCGCCGATCTCGACCAGCTCGCTCATCATGAAGCGGCCTGACGGACGCAGGTCAGCCAGCAGCGGCACACGCTTGCCGATTTCGGTGAAGTCCTCGAGCGTCAGTTCGACATCGCAGGAGTGCGCCATCGCCAGCAGGTGCAGCACGGCATTGGTGGAGCCGCCGAGCGTGATGATGACGGTGATGGCGTTCTCGAAAGCCTTGCGCGTCATGATGTCGCGCGGCTTCAGGTCCAGGTCGAGAAGCTTCATGACGGCGGCCGAGGCGCGGCGGCAGTCTTCCATCTTGTTGCTGGAGATGGCGTTCTGCGCCGACGAGCCCGGCAGGCTCATGCCCAGCGCCTCGATGGCCGAGGCCATGGTGTTGGCGGTGTACATGCCGCCACAGGAGCCGGGGCCGGGAATGGCCGTATCCTCGACTTCCTTCACTTCCTTCAGCGTCATGGTGCCGCGCGCATGCGCGCCGACGGCCTCGAACACCGAGATGATGTCGGTGTGGTTCTTGCCCGGCAGGATGGTGCCTCCATACACGAACACCGACGGACGGTTCAGGCGCGCCATGCCGATGATGCAGCCCGGCATGTTCTTGTCGCAGCCGCCGATGGTGACCAGGCCGTCGAAGCCTTCACAGCCGGCCACGGCCTCGATGGAGTCGGCGATGATCTCGCGCGACACCAGCGAGTACTTCATGCCCTCGGTACCGTTGGCGATGCCGTCGGAGATGGTGATGGTGTTGAAGATCACACCCTTGCCACCGGCCGCGTCGGCGCCGCGCGCGGCTTCCTCGGCCAGGCCGTTGATGTGCATGTTGCACGGCGTGACGTTGCTCCACGTGGAGGCGATGCCGATCTGCGGCTTCTTGAAATCCTCGTCGGTGAAGCCCACGGCGCGCAGCATCGCGCGGCCGGGCGCCTTGCTGATGCCGTCGACGACTTCGGCGGAGTACTTGCGGCGATTGTCGGTGGTCATGGCGTGTTCCTGAGCGGGTTGGTCGGCAGCGCACGGCTGCAGCGTGAAAAGTGCGATTTTACCGAAAGCGCACGGCTTCCGGCCGCGATTTGGCAGGGTAAACACAGAGGGCCGGGGACATGCCCCGGCCCTCTGCCACAAGCCGCAAGGGCGTCAGGCGACGGCGACGACCTCGATCTCGAAGGTCAGGTCCTTGCCCGCCAGCGGATGGTTGGCGTCAACCGTGATGGCCGTATCCTCAACGGCCACGACCACGACCGGCACCGGGCGGCCGTCATGCGTCTGCATCTGCAGCTGCTGGCCGACTTCGGGCGTGATCTCGGACGGAATGTTGTCGCGCGGCACCTGAATGATGCCCTCGTCGCGATGCGGGCCATAAGCCTCATCGGACGGAATCAGCGCAGTGGTGCGCTCGCCGACGGCCAGGCCGGAAACGGCCTTTTCGAAACCGGGAATGAGCTGGCCGGAGCCAACCGTGAATTCGAGCGGATCGCCGCCGACGGAAGAATCGAACACCGTGCCGTCGTTGAGCTTGCCGGTGTAGTGAACGCGGACGGTATCGCCCTGCTTGATCTGTGCCATGTGCACCTCCTGGATGCTTGCGTGAGCCGAATCTCCACCGGTCGCGCATTGCAGTTGGTGAAGCACCAAGCCGTACACCATACAGGAAGCACCCTTTTCTGGCGAGAACGCCCCTTTGGAATCGGTAAAATGCAGTCAATTCGACGGCGATCGCGGCACGATCGCGCCGCATCCTGCGGGAATGACATGTCTGACGCACCGCGCCGGGGCAGGGCTCAACAAAGAACGACCAGC
>JBFHJY010000056.1:0-10295 GCA_041595655.1 Azoarcus sp. | reverse complement strand
TGGCGGCGAAGGAACTGCCGGATGTGGATGTGTCGCTGCGCGGGGCGGCCTCGCTCGCCCGGCGGCTGCAGGATCCGCTGGCGGAGCTGGTGAAGATCGAGCCGAAGTCCATCGGCGTCGGCCAGTATCAGCACGACGTGAACCAGAGCCGGCTGGCAAAGATGCTAGATGCCGTGGTGGAGGACTGCGTGAACGCCGTCGGCGTGGACCTCAACACCGCCTCTGCTCCGCTGCTGGCACGCATCTCGGGCCTGAACGCAACATTGGCCGAGAACCTCGTCGCGCACCGCGACACCAACGGCCCGTTCCGCTCGCGCAAGGGCCTGCTCGATGTGGCGCGCCTAGGACCCAAGACCTTCGAACAGGCCGCCGGCTTCCTGCGCATCCGCGACGGCGATGATCCGCTCGACGCCTCGGCCGTGCACCCCGAAGCCTATCCGGTGGTCGAACGCATCCTCGCCCGCGTGCAGGCCAACGTGCGCGAGGTGATGGGCAACACCCAGCGCCTGCGCGAACTGAAACCCGCCGAATTCACCGACGAGCGTTTCGGCGAACCGACCGTGCGCGACATCCTCGCCGAACTCGAGAAACCCGGCCGCGATCCGCGCCCCGAATTCCGCACCGCGAAGTTCCGCGACGGCATCGAGAAGGTGTCCGACCTCGAACCCGGCATGCTGCTCGAAGGCGTGGTGACCAACGTCACCAACTTCGGCGCCTTCGTGGACATCGGCGTGCACCAGGATGGCCTGGTGCATGTCTCGATGCTGTCCGACCGCTTCGTGCGCGACCCGCACAGCGTGGTCAAGGCCGGCGACGTGGTGAAGGTCAAGGTGCTGGAGGTGGATCTGCCGCGCAAGCGCATCGCTCTGACGATGAAGCTGGCCCAGGCCCCGGCGGCCGCGAAGCCGCAGGACAGGCCGCATGAGGCGGCGCCGAAGAAGGCCCAGCCTCGCCCGCAGGCGCCGCGCAAGCCACAGCAGCAGCGCAAACCCGAGGGCGCGATGGCCGACGCACTGGCGCGGGCGCTGCGCGGCAACAAGTAGAATCGGAAACAGAACCTTTGTAGGTCGGGATGAGCCGCAGGCGAATTCCGACAGCCACGCCGGATCGCAGCGAGGATGCCGGCATTCGCATTGCTCATGCCGACCTACATTGCCTCGACAAGGGAAGACAACACGATGACGGTCCGCATCTACGGCATCAAGAACTGTGACACGATGAAGAAGGCTTTCAACTGGCTCGATGAAGCCGGCATTGCCTACGACTTCCACGATTACAAGAAGGCCGGCATCGACGCGGCCACGCTGACGCGCTGGTGCGGGCGCAGCGACGGCTGGCAGGCGCTGGTGAATACGCGCGGCACGACCTGGCGCAAGCTGAGCCCGAAGCAGCAGGCGATCTCCAGCCAGGACGAGACCATCGAGCTGATGACCGAGCACACCAGCCTGATCCGCCGGCCCGTGCTGGAAACGCCCGACGGCGAACTGCTGATCGGTTTCGATCCGGTGCGTTTCGACGCTGCCCTGGCCCACCGCGGAGCGTGATCGTGAGCAAATCCAATTCACAGGTTCGCCGTTTCCTGCTCGAGCAACTGGACATCCGCGGCGCAGTGGTCCGCCTCGATGATGTCTGGCAGGCGCTGCAACGCGGACGCGACTATCCGCCAGAGGTCGCACACCTGCTCGGCCAGATGTGTGCGGTATCGGTCATCATCGGCAGCAACCTCAAGCAGCCCGGCCGCCTGACCTTCCAGATCCACGGCGACGGCCCGCTGCGCCTGCTTGTCGTCGACTGCCCGGAAACCCTCAACCTGCGCGCGATGGCCAAAGTCGATGGTGCGGTGACGGAGGACTCCCTGCCGGCGCTGATCGGCAGCGGCCGCATGCAGCTGTCGCTGGACATGCCGAGCATGCGCGAACCCTACCGCAGCCTGGTTCCGCTCGAAGGCGACAACATCGCTCAGGTCTTCGGTCACTACCTCACGCAGTCCGAACAGCAACCCGCAGGGCTGTGGCTGGCCTGCGACGGCAACAGCGCGGCCGGACTGTTCCTGCAGAAGCTGCCCGGCGCCGACGAACGTGACGCCGATGGCTGGGACCGCGCGCATCATCTGGCCTCGACGGTGAAGGCCGAAGAACTGCTGAACCTCGACGCCGAACAGCTTCTCGGCCGTCTTTTTGCCGAAGAGGAAGTGCGCCTGTTTGAATCGCGTCCGGTGCTGCATGACTGGCCGCGCGACCCGACGCGCGTCGAGGACATGCTGCGCGGACTCGGGCGCGACGAGTTGCAGAGCATTCTCGACGAGCATGGCGAGGTGGTCGTGCATGACGACCTCGGCAATCACAGCTACCGCTTCGACGCCGAGGACATCGAGACGCTGCTGACCGATGAGGCCGGCAAACCACCGACCCTGCATTGAAATCGCGGAACCCCCGCCAGATCGGCGGGAGGTGATCTCCCTGGGCACCCTTGCCCGAATCTGCACCCGTCATTAGACTCGCAAGCTTTCAAGGCCCCTGCTCCCCATGTCGAAAACCCCGCCCTCCCGCCGCTCCATCGAATTCCGCAATGCGTCGATCGGAGCGACCGTGGCGGTTGTGCGTGAAACGCGCCCGGACCTGCTCGCCGACGACCTGCACAAGATGCTCGGCGGCCGTCCCGATTTCTTCGCCGGCGAGGCCGCCATCCTCGACTTTTCCGACCTCGCCGACGTCCCTGAACGCATCGACTGGGCCGGACTGCTTAGCCTGTTCCGTCGTTTCCAATTGCAACCGATCGGTGTCTGCAAGCTGCCGGAGGAATACACTGCGGCAGCTCGACAGGCCGGCCTCGCGCAGCTCGATGCCGCCATCGGCACCCAGCCGGCGGCAATGCAGCGCCCCGCAGCCGAACCGGCACCCCGCCCAAAGCCTGCGCCGGAGCCCGCACGTGCGGCACCTGCGGCGTCTGCGACGATGTTCGTCGACCGCCCGGTACGCTCGGGACAACAGGTCTATGCGCGTGGTGGCGACCTCGTCCTGCTGGCCGGCATGAGCAATGGCGCCGAAGTCATCGCGGACGGCAGCATCCATTGCTACGGCCCGCTGCGTGGGCGCGCGCTGGCCGGAGCACAGGGCAACGACCGTGCGCGTATCATGGCAACCAACTTCGGACCGGAGATCGTCTCGATCGCGGGCATCTACCGCACCTTCGAGCAGGGTCTGCCCGCTGCGATCGCAGGCAAGCCTGCTCTGGTGCGACTCGCCGGCGGAGACAGGGGAAGCTCTTTGACCATCGAACCGCTGCAGCTCGACTGATGCAGCCCGACATCTGGAAGGAATCAACGTGACTCGAGTCGTCGTCGTAACCTCCGGCAAGGGTGGTGTGGGCAAGACCACCACCAGTGCCGCCTTCGCCTCCGGCCTCGCGCTGCGGGGCTTCAAGACCGCCGTCATCGACTTCGACGTCGGCCTGCGCAACCTCGACCTGATCATGGGCTGCGAGCGTCGCGTCGTATACGACCTGGTCAACGTCATCAATGGCGAGGCCAAGCTCAATCAGGCACTCATCAAGGACAGGAACTGCGAGAACCTGTTCATCCTGCCCGCCTCGCAGACCCGCGACAAGGACGCGCTGACCGAAGAGGGCGTCGAGCAGGTACTCAAGGAGCTCGAGCACATGGGCTTCGATTATGTGGTGTGCGACTCCCCCGCCGGCATCGAACGTGGTGCCGTGCTGGCGCTGACTTTCGCGGATGAGGCCATCGTCACCACCAACCCGGAAGTCTCGTCGGTGCGCGACTCGGACCGCATCCTCGGCATCCTGCAATCCAAATCGCGCCGCGCCTCCGAAGGCGACGAACCGATCAAGGAGCACCTGCTGGTCACGCGCTACTCGCCCAAGCGCGTCGAAGACGGTGAGATGCTGTCCTACAAGGACGTGCAGGAACTGCTGCGCGTGCCGCTGATCGGTGTCATTCCGGAATCCGAATCGGTGCTGCATGCCTCCAACCAGGGCACACCGGCCATCCACCTCAAGGGAACCGACGTGGCCGAAGCCTATTCCGATGTGGTGTCGCGCTTCCTCGGCGAGGACAAGCCGCTGCGGTTTGTCGATTACGCCAAGCCGGGTCTGATGAAACGCCTGTTCGGAGGCAAGTGAAATGTCCTTCCGTGCCAAACTCTTCGGTGAAAAGAAGAAGACCGCCTCAATTGCCAAGAACCGCCTTTCGGTGCTCATCGCTCATGAGCGCAACGGAGGGGCAGTCTCGGCCGACTTCCTGCCCGCGCTGCAGCGCGAGCTGCTGGAAGTGATTTCCAAGTACGTGTCGGTGAACCAGGATGACATCAAGGTGCACCTCGACAAGCAGGACAACTGCGACGTGCTCGAGGTCAACATCACACTGCCGGAACAGAAGAGCGCCTGACCCGTGTGCCGGACGCAGCCCGGCGTGCAGGGCGCACGCACGCCGGCCCTCTCCGCGCATCAGCACCCAACGAATCTCTGTCCGTCAGCCCGGTTTGCGGGCAAGCCGGGCGCCATGAGAAAATCCGCGGCTTCCCGGCATCTTGCCATCCACCTACCCGCACAGCCGACATGACCGACCAGACCAGCGCGCCCGCCCCGCAACAGGACGAAAACCATCTCATCGCCGAGCGTCGCCAGAAGCTTGCCGAATGGCGCCGCAGCGGCCAGGCCTTTCCGAACGACTTCTCGCGCGAAAACCTCGCTGCAACGCTCGACGAGGCCTATGGCGACAAGGACGGAACGGCGCTGGAAGCCAGCCCGGTCGAGGTCAGGGTCGCCGGCCGCATCATGCTCAAACGCGTGATGGGCAAGGCCAGCTTCATCACCATCCAGGACGTCTCCGGCCGCATCCAGTGCTACGTGGCGCGCGACAGCATCGGCGAGTCCGCCTACGACGACTTCCGTCACTGGGACATGGGCGACATCGTCGGCGTGGTCGGCACGCTGTTCAAGACCCGCACCGGCGAGCTGACCGTCAAGTGCTCGGAAATCCGTCTGCTGACCAAAAGCATCCGCCCGCTGCCGGACAAGTTCCACGGCCTGACCGACGTCGAGCAGAAGTATCGCCAGCGCTACGTCGATCTGATCATGAACGAGCAGACGCGCTTCACCTTCGTCGCGCGCAGCCGCATGGTGCAGTCGATCCGCAACTACATGACCGGCCACGGCTTCCTCGAGGTCGAGACGCCGATGATGCACCCCATCCCCGGCGGCGCGGCGGCCAAGCCGTTCACGACCCACCACAACGCGCTCGACATGGATCTGTTCCTGCGCATCGCGCCGGAGCTGTACCTAAAGCGTCTGGTGGTGGGCGGCTTCGAGCGCGTGTTCGAGATCAACCGCAACTTCCGCAACGAAGGACTCAGCCCGCGCCACAATCCGGAATTCACGATGATGGAGTTCTATGAAGCGTACGCGAACTACCGCACGCTGATGGACTTCACCGAGGGCCTGATCCGCCACTCGGCACGCGAGGCGCTGGGCACCGAAACCTTTGTCTATCAGGGACGCGAACTCGACCTGTCACGCCCCTTCGCGCGCCTGACCATCGTCGAGGCCATCCGCAAGTATCACCCCGGCTTCACCGAAGAACAGCTCAATGACGCCGACTGGATCCGCGCCAAGCTCGCCGACTTCAAGGTCGAGCCGCACGCCCATGCCGGCCTCGGTTCGCTGCAGCTGTCGCTGTTCGAGGAAACCACCGAAGCCGAACTGTGGGAGCCGACCTTCATCATCGACTACCCGGCCGAGGTCTCGCCGCTGGCGCGCCGCAACGACGCCAATCCCGAGATCACGGAGCGTTTCGAACTGTTCATCGTCGGCCGCGAGATCGCCAACGGCTTCTCCGAGCTCAACGACGCCGAGGACCAGGCCGCACGCTTCCTCGAGCAGGTCAAGGCCAAGGAAGCCGGCGATGAGGAAGCCATGTATTACGACGCCGACTTCGTGCGCGCGCTCGAATACGGCCTGCCGCCGACCGCCGGCTGCGGCATCGGCATCGACCGCCTGGTGATGCTGCTGACCGACGCCCCGTCGATCCGCGACGTCATCCTGTTCCCGCAGATGCGGCCGGAAGCAGACTGAGCAGAACGGCCGCCCGCAGGCGGCCGTTTTTTTGCCCATGCCCCGCCTCAACCCTGCCCGCCTGAGCTTTCGCGACGACGGCACGCCGTGGTCCGAGACCTATCAGGACATCTACCACTCCAACTGCGGTGGCCTGGCGCAGGCGCGCGCGGTCTTCGTCGCCGGCAACGAGCTGCCGGCGCGCTGGCAGGGCCGCGATCACTTCACCATCGTCGAGACCGGCTTCGGCCTCGGGCTGAACTTCCTCGCCACGTGGGCCGCATGGCGGCTTGACCCGGCACGCTGCGAGCGGCTGCATTTCGTGTCCACCGAGTTGCATCCGTTCCCGCACGATGATCTGGCCACTGCGCACGCCGCTCACGGCGATGTCGCAGCACTGTCGACCGAACTCCTCGCCCACTGGCCACCACTCACGCCGGGTTTTCACCGTCTGCATCTGGAGGGCGGGCGCGTGACGCTGACGCTGCTGTTCGGCGACGCATGCCGCACGCTGCCCCAACTCGACGCGCACGCCGATGCCTTCTACCTCGACGGTTTCTCGGCGGCCCACAACCCCGAGATGTGGTCCGAAGAACTGATTGCGCAGCTCGCACGCCTCGCCGCACCGGACGCCACATTGGCGACCTGGTCGGCACGCGGCGCGCTGCGGCGCGCGCTGATCGCAGCCGGTTTCGACTGCAGTCGACGCCCCGGCTTCGCCGCCAAAAGCCAGATGCTGGCCGGACGATTCCGACACGGCGCAGCGACACCCGTGCCGCCGCGCCACGCCATGGTGATCGGCGCGGGACTGGCCGGCAGCGCCATTGCCAACCGCCTGTGCGAGCGCGGCTGGCACATCGATCTGATCGATGCCGCAGACGGCCCCGCGCAGGGCGCCTCCGGCAACCACGCCGGCGTGCTGCGCGCCCTGCCCAGCCGAGACGACAATCGCATGAGCCGTATCACGCGCGTGGGCGCGCTGTACGGCCTGCACCATCTGCAACGGCTGTCGGCGCGCAGCCTGCCGGTGCGCTGGGCAGCGTGTGGTGTGCTGCACCTGGCACGCGACGACAGGCAGGAAGCAAAGCAGCGCGAGGTGGTGGCGGCGCTGGAGGAGCCCGCGGATGTCCTGCGTTTCGTCGAACGCGACGAGGCCTCCCGCATTGCCGCCTGGCCGCTGGCCATCGGTGGCTGGTGGTTCCCGCGCGGCGGCTGGGTCAATCCGCCCAGCCTGTGCGCGGCCAATCTCGGCGCCTGTGCCGAGCGACTCGACACGCACTACGGTTGCAAGGTCGCGTCACTGGAAGACACCGGCCGCGAGTGGATCGCCCGCGACGCGGAGGGCCGCGAGATGGCCCGCGCGCCGGTCGCCATCCTCGCCAACGGCACCGCCATCACGCGTATCGCGCAAGCCGCTGCCCTTCCGGTGGTAGCCGCACGCGGTCAGGTCAGCCTGCTCAAGGCCGAACCGGGTTCCGCACCGGACGTCATGGTCTGCCGCGGCGGCTACGTCAGTCCGGCCATCGACGGGCTGCGCGCTGCCGGTGCGACCTTTGCGGTGGATGACGAAGACGTGGAATTGCGCGAGGCTGATCACGCGGAAAATCTCGACAGGCTCGAAGCGATGCTGCCGGGCTTTGCCGCCGAAGTGGTCGGCGGCCGCGTCGGTTTTCGACCCGCATCGCCGGATCGCCTGCCCATCGTCGGCGCCGTGGCGGACGTCTCGCAGGCGCACGGCGACACACTTGCCGCAGTGCCGCGACACCGCAGTCTTTACGCCGTATCCGGCTTTGGCGCACGCGGACTGGTATGGTCCGCCTTGGTGGCCGAAATGCTCGCCAGCCAACTGAACAACGAACCCTTGCCGCTCGAGCGCGAACTGGTCGAGGCCATGGACCCGGCGCGCTACGTATTGCGCCCACCCGGCAAGCGGCGAACCGTCGAGGACTGAAAAGCGCGGATAGAATGACGCCATCGCCCTGCGCCGAATGCCCATGGACGCCATCCCGCTGTTCTTCCTGCTCGGCTTCGCCGCCCGCCTCGCACGCTCCGACCTCAAGCTGCCGTCCCAACTTTATGAAGCGTTGTCGATCTATCTGTTGTTGGCCATCGGCCTGAAGGGCGGCGTCGAACTCGCCAAACAGGACGTGATGCAGGTGCTGCCGCAGGCCGCGGCCTCGATGGGGCTGGGCTTCGTCATCCCGCTGGTGGCCTTCCCGCTGCTGCTCAAGCTGGTGCGCCTGACGCGCTTCGATGCGGCCTCAATCGCAGGGCATTACGGCTCGGTCAGCGTCGTGACCTTCGCCGTGGCAATCGATTTCCTGATCGCACGTGCGGTCGGTTTCGAGGCCTACATGCCCTTGTTTCTGGTGCTGATGGAAATGCCCGGCATCGCCATGGGCATCGTGCTGGCGCGGATGGGTGGTGATTTCCGCAGTGTGCGCTGGGGGGCGCTGGCGCACGAGATCTTCCTCGGCAAGAGCATGGTGTTGCTCGGTGGCGGGCTGCTGATCGGCTGGTTTGCCGGCCCGCAGGGCATGACCCCGCTGGAACCGTTCTTCTTCACGCTGTTCAAGGGCGTGCTGTGCCTGTTCCTGCTGGAAATGGGCCTGGTGGCCGCGAGCCAGGTGCCGGCACTGCGCGAGAGCGGCCTGCGGCTGGCGGTGTTCGCCGTCGTGATGCCGGTGATCGCGGCGACGATGGGAGCACTCGTCGGAGCCGCCATCGGCCTGTCGGTCGGCGGCACCGCCCTGCTCGCCACGCTGGCGGCCAGCGCCTCCTACATCGCCGCTCCGGCCGCCATGCGCATCGCGGTGCCGGAAGCCAACCCCGGTCTGTCCATCACCGCCGCACTGGTGATCACCTTCCCGTTCAACATCCTCGTCGGCATTCCGCTCTACCACCGGCTGGCCGGCCTGATCCACGGAGGCTGACGTGAGTCCGCACACCCACCCCTGCAAGCTGGTCGTGATCATCTCGGAAGCCGCTCTGGAAGACACGCTGGGCCGCGACGTGATGAAACTCGGCGCACACGGCTACACCATTGCCGACGTACGCGGGCAGGGCCGGCACGGGGCGCGCAACGCGCTGTGGAGCGCGGATCGCAGCATCCGCATGGAGGTGCTGTGCGACGAGGCCACCGCCGGCGCCATCCTCGGTCATGTCGCGGAACATTACTTCCGCGATTTCGCGATGGTCAGCTTCGTCGCCGATGTCGGCGTGCTGCGGCCGGAGAAGTTCGCTCAGAAATAGCGACGCATGCGCGCGAGCGTGCGCTCGCGTCCCAGCACCACCAGCACCGCATCGATAGCCGGCGTCTGCGGCACGCCCAGCGTCGCCACGCGCAAGGGGATGGCCACCTGCGGCATCTTCAGGCCGTGCTCGGCCATGGTGTCCTTGATTGCTGCGGAGAGTGCCTCGGCAGTCCACTCGGCCGTCTCGAAGCGTGTGGCGAGGCTGGCCAGCGCAGCCCGCGCAGCGTCCGTGAGGTGCTTTTCCAGCACATCAGGCGCCGGATGCACCTCCACGCAGTACAGCTCGGCCGCATCGGTCAGTTCGTTCAGCGTGGTGGCGCGCTCGCGATACAACGCGACAACCGCCTCCAGTTTCGGCCCCGTCTCCGGATTCACTTCGCGCCGCGCGAGACGCGCAGCAACCTCACCCGCCAGATAGCCGAGGTCGGCCTGCTTGATGTAATGCGCGTTGAGCCAGTTGAGCTTCTCGGTGTTGAACTGTGCAGCCGAGGGCGTGATGTGATCCAGATCGAACCACTCGACCAACTGCTCGCGCGAGAAGATCTCGTCGTCGCCATGGCTCCAGCCCAGACGCGCGAGGTAGTTGATGACCGCCTCGGGCAGGTAACCGTCCTCGTCGTACTGCATCACGCTGACCGCGCCGTGGCGCTTGGACAGCTTGGTGCCGTCATCCCCGAGGATCATCGACAGGTGCGCGTACTGCGGCACCTCGGCGCCCAGCGCCTTGAGGATGTTGATCTGGCGCGGCGTGTTGTTGACGTGGTCGTCGCCGCGGATGACGTGGGTGATCCGCATGTCGAGGTCGTCGACGACCACGCAGAAATTGTAGGTCGGCGTGCCATCGGAGCGGGCGATTACCAGGTCGTCGAGCTCGGCGTTGGCGATCTCGACCCGCCCCTTGACCTGGTCCTCCCAGATCACCGAGCCGTGCAGAGGATTGCGAAACCGGACCACGGGTGCGACCCCGTCGGG
>JBFHJY010000055.1:0-10316 GCA_041595655.1 Azoarcus sp. | reverse complement strand
GCAGGACGGCGACGTGCCGGCGACCTACGCCGATACCTCCGCGCTCAGTGCGCTCACCGGCTTTGCGCCGGCGACGAGCGTGCGCGACGGCGTGGCGCGATTCGTGGCGTGGTACCTAGGGTACTATGGTGCTCGGTGAATGCGGCAATCGTCGGACGCGCAATGGAACGAGTCGCCGCCTTCGGTGCGGTGAGAGTGGAAATCTGCACGGGGCCCGGGTCGTTGCGCCCGGTGCGCTCGAATCGGTGGTCGCCAAGTGAATAAGTTGTCAGGCTTGATTCTACGGAAGACCGTGTCGACCGCTTGGATCAGACGAACGTATCTTGCATCAAAGGCCTTGTCGTCGAGGTATCTTCATCCCGTCCTGCCGAGCGTGCATGAAGCGATATTCGTAAGGCTCAAGGGTGGGCTCCGGCGCCGCTATCTGCGTGCGCTAAGCGCGGGTCAAGGACGCGGTCTCGACGGCTCTTCTCGTCTCTACGGCATTCACTCGTCCAGCGAGGGCAGAACCTTCCGTCCGCTCGTGTCCGTGATCGTGCCGAACTTCCGGCACGAGCGATTTCTCAGAAGACGGCTCGACTCGATTTACGGCCAGACCTATGACAATTTCGAGGTGATCCTCCTGGATGACGCTTCGGGTGACGGCAGCGTGCCAATCTTGCAGGAGTATGCGGAACGCCATCCCCGAATTACCCGATGTTGCTTCAATGAGTTGAATTCAGGCGGCGTGTTCAGCCAGTGGCGACGGGGGCTGACAATGGCGAAGGGTGATCTGATCTGGATGGCCGAAAGCGATGACTATTGCAGCGAGAACTTCCTTGCTGAATTGGTCGCGCCTTTCGAAAATCAGGCGGTCATGCTCTCATATTGCCGCAGCGTGTTTGTCAAGGGCGAGGCCGAAGAACAGATCTGGAGTATCGAGGAATTCCTCGCAGAACTCGATCCGGTGCTGTGGAAGGCGCCCTTCACCTTGTCGGCGCACCGTCTTGTCAATTTCGCCTGGGCGATGAAGAACATCGTCCCGAACGTCAGCAGTGCGATTTTCCGCCACCCTGGCGACCTGGAACTGCTCCGCGATGAGAGTTGGGCGCGGATGCGAATATGTGGCGACTGGGTGTTCTACCTGCACCTGATCAGAGGCGGCCTGGTGTCCTATACGGCCGCGGCAACCAATTTCTACCGGATTCATCCTGACAACACATCGGTCAATACATACTCGCGCGACATCTATTATCAGGAGCACGAGCGGGTCGCCCTCGAGTTGGTGTCGCTCTACCGACTGCAGGATGGGGTCCTCGAGCGCAAGCGGGCGATCCTGGAGCGTCATTGGGAAGTCCATCGCCCGGATCTGCCACTTGTCGAACTGCCCCGCCTCTACGACCTCGATCGGATTGTCGCGGCGGCCGCGCAGCGCAAGCCCAATCTGATGATGGTCGGGTTCGCACTCATCGCCGGTGGGGGCGAGACGTTTCCGATCAAGCTCGCCAACCTGATGAAGGCTGCCGGCTTTGCGGTCACGTTCTTCAACTGTCGTCATGAGAAGACCGAACCCGGAGTGCGTGCAATGCTGCGAAGGGACATCCCCTTGCTCGAGCTCGACGAGCTGCACAAGCTCGAAGTCGTGGTCGATGACATGGGCGTGGAGATTCTTCATTCCCACCACGCATGGGTCGACGCAACCCTCTGCGCCCTCTTCGAGGACAAACGGGAACCCAGGCTCGTCGTCAGTGCACACGGCATGTACGAGATGATGCCTGCGGCGAATCTCGCCGATACGCTGCCACTCCTCGAGAATCGTGTGGACACGCTTGTATACACGACCGACAAGAACCTTCAGGCGTTTGACGTACAGAAGTTCGGCGTGGAGCATGTGGTAAAGATCGGCAACGCGCTCGATGTATTTCCCGTCACGCCCATCGCGCGTGCAGAACTCGGCATCGGCGAAGACGACTTCGTCCTCTGCCTCGTGAGCCGCGCGATCCCTGAGAAAGCGTGGGCAGAAGCCATCGAGGCGGTACGCATCGCGGCCAGCGCAGCGTCGCGCCCTATTCATCTCGTTTTGATCGGCGAGGGCGACGAATACACTCGCCTCAAGGCCGTGGTTACCGAAAGCTACATTCACTTCCTCGGGTTTCGTGCCAACATCCGCGATTATTTCGCCATGGCGGATATAGGCTTCCTACCGTCGCGCTTCAAGGGGGAGAGCTTTCCGCTCGTTCTCATCGACTGCCTGCATGCCGGACGTCCGATGCTTGCCAGTCGGATCGGCGAGATTCCCGCCATGCTTGCCACCGACGAGGGGGATGCAGGCTTTGTGTTCGACCTTGAGGACTGGCAGGTTCCCATCGACGCCCTCGCGGAACTGATTCGGCGCTACACCGACGATCGAGCCTTCTATCAGGCGCAACTGGACCGCGTTGCAATTGCCGCGCACAAGTTCGACCCGGACGCATTGCAAGCGCAATATGCCAACGTTTATATGCGCGCACGCTCTAGAGATGGTCGCCAACGTGCGGAGATGGTCGTATGAGATGCGTTGTATTCGGTGGCGGGGGATTCATTGGCTCGGCGATCGTGGATCGCCTGCTGCAGGATGGACACGTCGTGCGCGTTTTCGAACGACCGCGGGTCACGCCATTTCGGCAATTCGGAGTCCATGAACCGCTCGAGTGGGTCACCGGCGATACGTTGAGCACGCACGATGTTCGCGACGCAGTGCAGGGAATGGACGCCGTGGTGCATCTGGTGTCGTCCACGCTGCCCAAGAATTCAAATGACGACCCGGTGTTCGACGTTCAGAGCAATCTTGTCGCCACGCTGGGCCTGCTCGAAGCGATGCGCGAATGCGCGGTCGCGCGCATCGTTTTCATCTCATCGGGCGGGACCGTCTATGGCCGTCCATTGCGCACGCCCATCGATGAGTCCCATCCCACCGATCCCCTTGTTTCGTATGGCATCGTAAAGCTGGCAATTGAGAAATACCTGCTGATGTACGAACGCCTGCGTGGCATCAAGCCGGTCATCCTGCGAGTCGCGAATCCATACGGCGAGCGCCAGCGCGTCGAAACAGCGCAGGGTGCCGTGGCCGCTTTCCTCTATCGAGCACTCAAGGGCGATACGGTCGAGATATGGGGCGATGGAAGTATCGTGCGCGACTATATATACGTCGGTGACGTTGCCAATGCCTTCGCGCGCGCCCTCAGCTACACCGGACCGCAGAGCGTGTTCAATGTCAGCTCCGGTGTAGGGACGAGCCTCGAGGAACTGCTTGCCGCGCTGGAACGAAGTCTCGATCGTCCGATTGCCCGGGTCTACCTCCCCGGTCGGCCCTTCGATGTGTCGGTGAGTGTTCTTGACAATACGCGCGCTCGGGCCGAACTCGGTTGGTCGCCTCAGGTAGATCTCGGCGATGGAATCCGGCGCACTGTTGCATGGATGACCGGCCGGAGCGCCGATTGAGGGTGCCGCATCGAGCCGCTTCGGCGGACCCTGGCGAGCGGTCGCCCGGGCTGAAGCTGGCACTCGTGTCCAGCCAGGCGTTCTCGATCCATAACTTCCGCGGTCCGTTGCTCCAAGCGTGGGCTGCGTCGGGCATCCGGGTATTCGCACTCGCCCCCGACTATGACGATGGCAGTAGAGCAAGAGTTCGTGAGCTGGGGGCAGAGCCCGTCGACTACCCACTCGCGCGGACCGGGCTCAACCCGCTTGGAGATTTGCGGGCGGTAGTGAGCCTGGTCGGAATTCTGCGTCGGCTGCAACCCGACATCAGCTTCAGCTATTTCATCAAGCCGGTCATCTACGGCAATCTGGCGGCCCGTCTGGCGGGTGTGAAACGACGCTTCTCCATCGTCGAAGGTGCTGGTTATGTGTACGCCGGCTTGACTGGCGTCTCGATCAGGCGTCGCGTGCTGCGCACGGTGGTATCGCTCCTTTACCGGATCGGCTTGAGTGGCATTGAAAGGGCATTCTTTCTCAATCGAGAGGATATTGAGCTCTTTGTCGGAAAGCGCCTGGTCGGGGCCGAGAGCGTCGTCGCGGTCGGTGGCATCGGTGTCGATCTCGAGGAGTTCGCGCCTGCCCCGCTGGTGCTTGCGCCCATGACGTTCATACTCGTCGCACGTTTGCTGGCGGAAAAAGGCGTCTACCAGTATGTCGCGGCCGCTCGCAGGCTACGCGAACTTTTTCCCGCTTCCCGCTTTCTGCTCGTCGGTGGAACGGACGCCAATCCCGGTTCGGTGCGGCGCGAGGAACTGGAAGGCTGGGCCCAGGACGGAATTGTCGAGTGGTGCAATCACGTCGCTGACGTGCGGCCCCTGATTGCTCAGGCAAGCGTCTTCGTACTGCCGTCCTACTATCGGGAGGGGGTGCCGCGAAGCATTCAGGAAGCGATGGCAATGGGGCGGGCAATCATCACCACCGACATGCCAGGCTGCCGCGATACCGTGGTCCATGGGGAAAACGGCCTGCTGGTGCCGCCGCGCGACGTAAATGCGCTGGTCAGTGCCATGGCGCGATTCATCGCCGACCCCTGTCTGTGTGCACGCATGGGCGAGGCCTCACGCCGCCTCGCCGTGGAGCGCTTTGACGTGCGTCGATGCAATCGTCTGATTCTCGATGCCATGGGCGTGGCCGGTGCTGGCGCAATGGACGAATACCGTGACTGATCCCGCCCCGGCGATTGGGGTTGCGTCGGTCGCCGTCCTGCTCTCAACCTACAATGGTGCGCGCTACCTGGGCACGCAGCTCGACTCAATACTGAATCAGCGCACGTCGGCAAGGGTGTTCATCCACATTCGGGACGACGGCTCGGCCGATGGAACGATGGCCTTGATCCTGCAGTATCGCGAAAGATATCCCGGGCGAATCGGCGTCCATTCCGGGGCCAATGTCGGGGTTGTAGCGAGCTTTCTATGGCTCATCGAACACTCCGAAACAGCCGATTACTATGCGCTCGCCGATCAGGATGATTACTGGCAGCCTGGCAAGTTGCAGGCTGCGATCGACAGCATCGCCCGATTCGATCCCGCCGAGCCGATTCTCTACGCGTCTGCATTCGACTATGTCGATCACAACCTGGAGCCGATCGGCAGATTTCGCACGCGCTCGGACTTGAGCCTTGGAAACTTGCTGGTCGAGAACAATCTCCCCGGTTGCAGTATGGTGTTCAATCATGCCCTGCGCGAGATCGCCGTCGGCAAGAGCCCCGCGGTAATCGACCGGATCCTGATGCACGATTGGTGGCTTGCCCTGCTGGCCGTGTCTTTTGGACGGCTGCTATACGACCCTCAAGCGCATATCCTTTACCGGCAGCACCATCGCAATGTGGTCGGCATCCCGGTCGGGGTGTTCGGGCGGCTGCGCGCACGACTCAGGACTCTGGCCGGCGCATTCGCTCGCAGGTCGTTCGTCGACCAGGCTGCAGCCTTGCTAGCGGTTGCCGCACCAAATCTCCAGGAACACGAGCGGCTGGCCGTTGACGCGGTCGTCAAGCTCGGCGGCGGTTTTTTCGACAGGCTGGGGGGCGTCTTCTCGCGCGCATTCTACCGATCCACTGCAACCGACGATGTCGCCTTGCGTTGCGCGGCGCTGCTGGGTCTTTTCCGCAGGCACGAAGCACCAATTGCCGCCAAGCGGCGCCCGCCGAGGTAAACTCGCTGCCGTCGAATCCTTCTTGCACGCGCAGAATCTGCTCATGAGCACCAACGCATTCCCGGTCGAATCCGTCGACACGTCTGGCACGCAGCGACTCCGTCTCGGTGAGCTGCTCGTTCGACAAAACCGTCTAGCGACTCGCGACCTTGAGCAGGCTCTCGCGGCTCAGCGGGAGATGGGCGACCTGTTCGGCCGCGTGCTCGTTCGCCTTGGTCTGGTGTCCGAAATCGACGTCGGCCGAGCACTTTCGCTGCAGTTGGACATGCCTCTGTTGCTCGCTGGCGAAATGCCGGAGGAGCCCATCGACGTAACCGGACTGCGGCCCGACTACCTGCTGGCCAACGCAGTGTTGCCGCTCGAGAAGGCCGATCGAAGGCTGCGTGTTGCAATGGCCACGCCGCAGGATCCCTTTCTCTTGAAAGCACTGCGACTTGCCACGGGATGCGCCGTCGAGCCCGCGATCGCGCTCGAGTCCGAACTGCAGGCTGCGCTCGAGCGCCTCTATCTGGAGCCGGAGGACGAAGGTGACGAGGCGGATGAAGGCTTGCCCGGCCTGGGTGGCAGCGACACCGAGTTCGTCGAACATCTGAAGGATCTTGCGACCGAGGCGCCGGTCATCCGGCTGGTGAACCAGATTATTTCGCGCGTTATTGATCTTCGTGCCTCGGATATTCACATCGAACCGTTCGAGGACGGCCTGCACATCCGCTACCGGGTTGACGGCGTCCTGCAGGAGGCAGAACGGACCGACGCCGAGCTTGCGGCCGCAGTAACATCACGCATCAAGCTGCTTGCCCACCTCAACATCGCCGAGCGTCGCCTGCCTCAGGATGGTCGCATCAAGAACCGCGTCAAGGGCCATGAACTGGACCTCCGCGTGTCCACCCTGCCCACCGTGCATGGTGAGAGCGTCGTCATGCGCGTGCTCGACCGCGCCAGCATTCGCCTCAACCTTGAGGACATGGGCTTTTCTGCAGATACGCTGGAACGCTATCGCGAATCGATCACCCGGCCACACGGAATTCTGCTCGTTACCGGTCCGACCGGTTCGGGCAAGACCACCACCCTCTATGCTTCGCTCGCCAAGCTGGACTCGACGGCGCTGAAGATACTCACCGTCGAGGATCCGGTCGAATACCAGCTCGACGGTGTGAACCAGGTGCAGGTGCAGCCGCAGATCGGCATGACGTTTGCCCACGCATTGCGCTCCATCCTGCGCCAGGATCCGGACATCATCATGATCGGCGAGATGCGGGACGCCGAGACTGCGCAGATCGCCGTCCAGTCGTCGCTTACGGGTCACCTCGTGCTGTCCACGCTCCATACCAATACCGCCGTTGGCGCGATCGTTCGCCTCGAGGATATGGGCGTGGAACGCTATCTGATCACATCGACCGTCAATGCCGTGTTGTCGCAACGGCTGTTGCGCCAGCTCTGCCTGCATTGCAGGGAAGCGGTCGAACTGCCCGATGCGGCAATGCAGAAGACGGGGCTCGTCCGCTTCATGGCGCCGGGTAGCAGGACCGTGCAGGTTGCGCGCGGTTGTCCCGAGTGCAAGCAGACAGGCTATCGCGGGCGCACCTCGATTCACGAGCTCTTTGTCATGGACGAAAGCGCGCACCAGGCGATCCTCGCCGGTGCCGATGCCACCACGCTGCACAACGTCGCCCGCAAGGCCGGCATGCTGACCCTGTACGAAGATGGACTGCGCAAGGTCGCCGCCGGCACCACCTCGCTCGAGGAAGTGCTGCGTGTTACCCAGGACCAGGACAGTGCCTGAGTTCGCCTACCGCGCGGCAGACCTCAAGGGCAGTATCGCCAGCGGGCGCATCGATGCGCCCAGTCGCGATCAGGCCCTGAGACAGTTGCGTGGCAGGGGGCTGACGCCCCTGCACGTCGATAAGGATCCATCACCTGGGGCGCTCCCCGGCGCCCCGGCGGCCGAACAGCCCTCGACCGTCCCGTCGCCCCACCGTGGAAGTATCTTCGGCCGCGAGCGCGGCCTCGGCGCGTCGGACGTATACAGCCTCACCGCCGAGCTCACGGTCATGCTGCGTGCCGGGCTGCCGCTCGATCGCGCGCTGCGAGTGCTTATTGGCATGAGTGCGCGGCCCTCTCTTACCGCCCTGCTCGACGATATCTTCAAGGCGGTGAAGGCGGGCAAGGGACTGTCGCAGGCATTGACGCCCCATCAGGCCCTGTTCGGCGAGTTCTACATCAACATGGTGCGTTCGGGCGAGGCCGGCGGACAGCTCGGAGACGTCCTCGGTCGCCTCAGCGAGCACCTCGAGCGCGTCAGGGAACTGCGCGAATCCGTTGTGTCGGCCCTGATCTACCCGGCGATTCTCGTCGTCGTCGCCGCCATCTCGGTCTTTCTCATGCTTGGTTTCGTCGTGCCGCAGTTTGAGAGCCTGTTCGACGACATGGGTGAGGCGCTGCCATTGCCCACCCGGCTGATCGTCGCTGCGGGCCATCTCGTCGCTGACTGGGGATGGCTGCTCGCCCTCGGGGCGGCCGCCGCAATCGCGCTGCTGCGGCGCTGGCTCGGTACACCGGCCGGGCGCTTGCGGCGCGATGCCTGGATCCTGCGACTGCCGGTGCTGGGCGAAATCGCACGAAAGTTTGAACTCACCTGTTTCGCGCGCAGCATGGGCACCTTGCTCGGGAACGGGGTGCCGATCGTCAGCGCGATAAAGATCGCCGCGGACACCATGAGCAACCAGGGCTTGCGCAATGCGATGTCCGGTGTCGCACCGGCTATCAAACAGGGCGGCAGAGTTGCTGACGCGCTTGGCGCCACCGGGCTGTTCAATGCGCTCGCGCTCAACATGGTGCGGCTCGGTGAAGAAACAGGGCGCCTGGATGCCATGCTGCTCGAGCTCGCCCGCGTGCATGACCGCGAGGTCCAGTCGGGCGTCAAGCGGGCGCTGACCCTGATCGAGCCAGCGCTGATCCTCGTCATGGGCGGGGTCATTGCCGGCATTATCGTCTCGATCCTGATGGGCATCCTTTCCGTAAACGACTTGGCGGTTTGAGCGCTCGCGCCGCCGTGGCGCTGCACTGTTGTGCCAGTGTCTCGAAGTATCGCATCACCGCGGCGACCATCGTGTCGCTCTGGCCTACAATTACTTACGGGCGGATTTTGGTCGCTCCCGTGCGCGGGCATACAATATGAGGCTTTTCGGCCCTTGCCGACACCTCCAATCCGGAATGCCCATGAAGACGTCACTTCCCCTGCGCCGCCCGCGACGCGGCTTTACCCTGATCGAATTGCTCGTGGTCCTCGCCATCCTTGGCCTGCTTGCGGGTCTCGTGGGCCCGCGTATTCTTGGTCAGCTCGGTGGGGCGAAGAGCAAGACGGCCGCCGTGCAGATCAAGGACCTCGAGCAGGCGGCCGAATTGTTCAAACTCGACGTTGGTCGTTTTCCTAGCGCCGAGGAGGGGCTGGATGCACTCGTGGCGCGGCCGGCCAACGCGCCTGGTTGGAATGGGCCCTACCTGAAGAAGAGCGGAGTCCCGGCAGACCCCTGGGGGCAGCCGTATCGGTATGAAGTCCCTGGCAAGCGTGGCGACATCGACATCTACTCCCTGGGCGGTGACAACGCTCCCGGCGGTGACGGCGAGAGCGCCGACGTCGGCAACTGGCGATAAGTCCGACGACGTGTCCGATCTGGCCGTCGCGCACACGGTCTCGCCGATGCGAGGCTTCACCCTGATCGAGCTCGTCGTCGCCCTGTCCATTGTCGCCCTCCTCGCCGGGGCATCCGCCGTCGCCTACCCGCGCTTCCATCAGAGCATGGAGTACCGGGCCGCCGTACGCGGCGTCCTCGGCGGGATGAGCGCTGCCCGCACCGAGGCCCTGAAATCCGGAAGCTCGGCGGTGTTCTTCGTCGATCTCGCGAATCGCAGCTATGGCGTGGGCGACAAGGTCAGCGGCCGCTTTCCCGATACGGTCGAGGTCCGTTTTATCGTTGCCGAACGCGAAGTCGAGCGCGGCGGTCGTGGTGGTATCCGCTTCCATGCGGACGGCGGCGCCACTGGCGGCAGCGTCGACCTGATGCGGCCACCCGACGGCGCGGGCGTGCGCATCCGCGTGGACTGGCTTCTCGGCCGCATCAGCCAGGAGCCGCTGTCCTGATGCGCCCCTCAGCAAGACCGACCGCCTTCGGCTTGCGCACGGGTCACGGGGAACGTGGCTTCTCGCTCCTCGAGGTTCTCGTTGCGCTCGCGATCATGGCGCTGTCGCTCGGGGCGCTCTACGAGGCGGCCGGCGGCAGCGTGCGCAGCGCGCAGGTTGTCGAGCAGCGCGGCACGGCGATTCTGCTTGCGCAGTCGCTCCTCGACTCGCGCGATACGGTGGATGCCGGCGGCTTCGACCTCGGCGGGGAGCACGATGGACGCTTCCGCTGGCGTCTTTCCGCCCGCCCCTTTGTCACCGGGCGAGAGGCTGTGCCGGGTTGGCCCCTCTATCGGGTCGAGGCCGTCGCATCGCACGACGCCAGGAGCCTGCCGAGCGCTTCGGTCGAAGGCAGAGTTCGGTGAGCGGCGACGAGGGAGCGAATCAGCGAGCCGCGTCCGGCGCCGGCCGCCGGGCCTCGACGAAGCGGACCCCGGGGTGGGCGCGAAGGTGGGCCACGACGACCTCGAGCGGCTCGGCGTCGGAG
>JBFHJY010000054.1:0-10339 GCA_041595655.1 Azoarcus sp. | reverse complement strand
GGCGACGCGCCAGCTCGATGGTGCTGTGCCCCACGCCGCAACCGGCATCCAGGATCAGCGGCATGCGCATGTCGCGGCCCGCGAGACTGCGCTCGAAGGCCTCGCGGTTGTAGGGCGCCACGGGCTTGCGGAACGGCTCGCGCAGGTGACGCTCGACGCGCGTCGCGAGACCTTCATGCACGCCCGGCTGGGCGCTGACCGGAATACGGGAATTTGCGTAGGACATCGAAAAAAAGGTCGCTTGCTGCGGCCATCCATTATCACTTGCTTTGAGTTGCGAGTTGAACCATAATGCGCGACTTCTCGCAATCAGGCCGGCCACATCCGCCTGCCGCACGAACCCAAGGATTTCACGATGAAAGCCGACATCCACCCGAACTACGTCGAAGTGCAGGTGAATTGCTCCTGCGGCAACAACTTCACCACCCGCTCGACCAGCTCCAAGCCGACGATCCAGGTGGAAGTGTGCTCCGCCTGCCATCCGTTCTATACCGGCAAGCAGAAGATCGTCGACACCGCCGGTCGCGTCGAGCGCTTCCGTCAGAAATACGGCAGCGTCCAGCGCCTCGGCTGAGTACCGCGCGACGTTCGCAGAAAAAGGGGCAGCCTGGCTGCCCCTTTTCTTTTGCATACCGCATCGGCGTTGCCAACGCGGCTAGAATTGGCCCTTCACCAATCAACCCAGACCGCCCCTTCCCGATGCACGACCGGTCCCAGCCTCGCTCCAGCCCCGAACGTCACATCTACGGTGCAGCCGGTCTGACCCTGCTCGTCCTGGCTTACATGCTGCCGGGCGCGATCGGCCACGAACCGTGGCGTGGCGACGACATCGAGCACTTCGCCACGACGCACGCCCTGCTGCGCGGCGAGTGGTGGCTGCTGCCGACACTCGCCGGCGAGCCGGTCGCCGGCCACGGCCCTTTCCATTACTGGCTGTCGGCACTGTTCGCGGCACTGTTCGGCTGGCTGCTGCCGCTGCATGACGCGACGCGTCTGGCCACCCCCTTCGCCGCGGCACTGGCCACGCTGTGGATCACGCGCAGCGCCTCGCGCCTGTATGGGCGCAAGACCCGCGCTGCGGCCGCGCTGCTGACCATCGGCACGCTGGGCCTGGCCGTGCATGTGCATGAGCACCAGCCGATGGTCACGCTGATGGCCCTGCAGGCGATGACCCTGGCTGGCCTTGCGCTGATCCCGACCCAACCGCTGAAGGGCAGCGTGCAGGCCGGTCTGGGCGTTGCACTGGCCTTTCTCACCGCCGGACTGACCGGCATGCTGCTGACCCTGCCACTGCTGGCGCTGGTCGCCATCGCCATGCCCGAAGTGCGCTCGCCGCGCGCCAGCGGCGCGTTGATCGTCGGCCTGAGCATCGCCGTCGGCGGCAGTACGCTGTGGCCACTGCTGCTGAGCGCCAACCAGCCCGAGATGATGGATCTGTGGTGGGCGCGCACCTGGTCCGGGTTCGCCAGCGATCCGCTGTCCAGCGCCGAACTGCCACGCCTGCTCGAAACCCTCGGCTGGTTCGTCTGGCCCCTGTGGCCGATCGCGCTGTGGGCGCTGTGGCGCGCGCGCCGCCAGATCCTGCATCTGCCGTGGCTGCTGCCGCTGGCCGCGCTGTGTCTGGCACTGACCTGGATCTACCTCAACGGCAGCGTCCGTCCCGCCGAAATGCTGCCGACGGCACCCGCCCTCGCGCTGCTGGCCGCCGGCGGCATCCAGACCCTGCGCCGCGGCGCGGCAAACGCCTTCGACTGGTTCGCGCTGATGACCTTCGGCCTGTTCGCGCTGCTGATCTGGCTCGCGTGGAGCGCCCAGGCGACAGCCTGGCCGCCGGGGCTGGCGCGCAGCCTGGCACGCATGGCGCCGGACTTCGTGCTGCAGGGATCGAGCCTGCAGGCAACGCTGGGCGGGTTGATCATGCTCGCCTGGATGGTACTGGTGTGGCGCCTGCCGCGCGGCGGTGATCGCGCCCCGAGCAACTGGGCGATGGGCATGACCATGCTGTGGTGCCTGACCGTCACGCTGCTGCTGCCGTGGGTGGATTACACCCGCAACTACCGCCCGATGGCCGAATCGCTGCGCGTCACGCTGGCGCTGGAGCAGCCACCGTGCATGGCCACACCACATCTGGACGCCACCCATCGCGCGGTACTCGACCATTATCTCGGCCTGCGCCCGGAGCGCACCAGGGACGTCGAGTCCGGCTGCCGTTATCTGTTCGTGCATGATGATGACGCAGACCTCGTCGCCGCCCCGTCGGACAACTGGCTGCCGGTGTGGCGCTACCGCCATGCCGGCGGCAAACGCCTTGAAGTGTTCACCCTCTACCGCCGTGACTGAAGACAACTCCTCACCTATCCGCCTGCCGGCCTGGGCCGCGCTGCAGCAGCACGCGCGCCGCCTCGACGGCACCGCCATCGAGGCGCTGTTCGCGCAGGACCCCGACCGTCCACGTGCGCTCGCGCTGGAACATGACGGGCTGTACGCCGATTTCTCCAAGCAGTTGATCGACGGCGCGGTACGCGACGCCCTGCTGGCACTGGCCGACCAGAGCGGACTGGCGCAGGGCGTCGAGGCGCTGTTCGGTGGCCATCACGTCAATTTCACCGAAGACCGCCCCGCCCTGCACATGGCGCTGCGCGGCGGCGCTGCCGTCCCCGCCGGCGACGCGGCCAAACTGGCCGAAAGCACACAGCGCATGCGCGCCTTCGTGCGCGAGCTGCGCGCCGGCCGGCTGCTTGGCGCCAGCGGAGAACCGATCCGCGACGTCGTCAACCTCGGCATCGGCGGCTCGGACCTCGGCCCGCGCATGGTCTGCGAGGCCTTGGCAGGACGTCAGGACGGACCGCTGCGCGTACATTTCGTCGCCAACATCGACCCGCAGGAACTGGACGAGACCCTGCCGCGCTGCCGGCCGGAGAGCACGCTGTTCATCCTCTCGTCGAAGAGCTTCACGACTCTGGAGACGCTGGCCAATGCACGGGCGGCGCGTGCCTGGCTGGAGGCCGGACTGGGCGCCGGAGCCGACACCGGCCTGCATTTCGCAGCGGTCAGCAATCAGGAGGCACAGGCCGGCGCATTCGGCATCGCCGCGCAGCGTGTGTTCTCGGTGCCGGCCTGGGTCGGCGGCCGCTTCTCGGTGTGGTCGGCGGTCGGCCTGCCGGCGCTGATCGCGCTGGGCGAAGAAGGCTTCGATGCACTGCTGGGCGGTGCGCGCTCGGTCGACGAGCATTTCCGCGACGCGCCGCCGGCACGCAATCTACCGGTGATGCTGGCGTTGACCGGCATCTGGAACGGCAACTTCCTCGGCATCGGCGACTTCGCCGCCCTGCCCTACGCCCACGGCCTGCGCAGTTTTCCGACCTGGTTGCAGCAGCTCGAGATGGAGAGCAACGGCAAGCGCTGTCTGCTCGACGGCAGCCGTGCCGAATTTCACACGGCGCCGGTGGTGTTCGGCCACGCCGGCACGGTCGGCCAGCATGCCTTCCACCAGCTGCTGTATCAGGGAACGCGCCGGGTGGCGATCGACTTCATCGTGCCGGTGCTCGGTGCTGACGAGCGCTCACGCGCGCTGTACGAAAACGCGCTGGCGCAGTCCGAGGCACTGATGCGCGGCCGCGACCTGCACACCAGCCGCACACAACTGCGCGCGCAGGGGCTGCCGGTCGCGGAAGTGGAGCGTCTGGCGCCGCATCTGGTGTGCGACGGCAACCAGCCGTCGACCACGCTGCTGCTGCCGGATCTCAGCCCGCATACGCTGGGCCAGCTGCTCGCGCTGTACGAGCACAAGACCTTCGTGCAGGGCTGGATCTGGGGCATCAACAGCTTCGACCAGTACGGCGTCGAGCTGGGCAAGGAGATGGCGCGCAGCCTCGCCGACCCGCAGGGCCAGCCGACTCACGCCTCGACCGCGGCCCTGCTGGCCGCCATCGCACGTCTGCGGAGCTGATTCAGGCCTGCAGGCGCAGGAAGTGTTCGCGGTAGTGGCGCAGCTCGGCAATCGACTCGTAAATGTCGGACAGCGCCTCATGCTTGCCGGACTTGCTGAAGCTCTCGATCACGTCCGGCCGCCAGCGCCGCGCCAGTTCCTTGAGCGTCGACACATCCAGATTGCGGTAGTGGAACCAGGCCTCCAGCGTCGGCATGTAGCGCGCCATGAAACGACGGTCCTGGCAGATGGAGTTGCCGCACATCGGCGAACTGCTCTCCGGCACGTGCTGGCGGATGAACTCCAGCATGCGCGCCTCGACCGCAGCCTCGTCCTCGCTCGCCGCGCGCACCCGCGCCGTCAATCCGGACTGGCCATGCGTGCGGGTGTTCCACTCGTCCATGGCGTCGAGTACGCTGTCGGGCTGATGCACGACCATCACGGGCGCCTCGGCGATGGTTTCGAGATCGGCATCGGTGACCACCACCGCGATCTCGAGGATGCGGTCACGATCGGGCTCCAGACCGGTCATTTCCATGTCCAGCCAGATCAGGCGATTGTTGTCCTGTGCCATAATCGACGCGTTCTTTCCGTGTAATGACGAGGCCGCGATTGTGTCACACAACGGCCCGCCCGAAGCTACAGGAGGTCAACATGGACATCCGTCATTCGATCATCGCAGCGCTGTTCGTCGCCACCCCGGCTCTGGCCGATCCATTCGCAGGCGCGAATGTCGACGCCGGCGAAGAAATCCACGCCGATCAGTGCGTGGCCTGTCACGCCAGCAAGTTCGGCGGTGAGGACGGTTCGGACATCTACACCCGCGCCGACCGCCGGGTCACCAGCCCCGACGGTCTGCTGCAACAGCTCACCGCCTGCACCACCATGCTCAACCTCGGCCTGTTCCCGGATGACGAACGCGACGTCGCGGCGTATCTGAACAAGCATTACTACAAGTTCGAGTGAGCCGCCCCGCGCCCGTCCCGACCGGCCAGCCGGGCCTGGTCGTCGCATCCTTCGGGCGCAACTATGAGGTGCGTCTCGGCGGCGAAACCCTCAAGTGCGTGCCACGCGGCAAGAAGAGCGTCTATGCCTGCGGCGACGCCGTCGCCATCGAGCACACCTCGCCCGGCCAGGGCGTGATCGCCGCGCTGCATGAGCGACACAACCTGCTGTGGCGCTCCGACGCCTTCCGCGAAAAGCTCATCGCCGCCAACCTGACGCAGATCGTCGTGGTCGTCGCCACCGAACCCGGCTTCTCGCCACTGCTGGTGTCGCGCTGCATCGTCGCGGCCGAAACGCAGGGACTGGAGACGCTGATCGTGCTCAACAAGTACGACCTGACCGACAAGCTGGCACCGGCGCGCGACATGCTCTCGCCCTTCGCGCGCCTGGGCTATCCGGTGATCGAGCTCAGCGCCCTGTCCGGCGTGGCCCCGCTGGCCGAACGCCTGGCCGGCCAGCGCAGCATCCTCGTCGGCCAGTCCGGCATGGGCAAATCCACCATCACCAACGCATTGATCCCGGAGGCGCAGGCGGTCACCGCCGAGATCTCCACCGCGCTCGACTCCGGCAAGCACACCACCACCTTCGCCCGACTGTATGACCTTGACGGCGGCTGGATCATCGACAGCCCCGGCATGCAGGCCTTCGGCCTGGCGCACGTGTCGGGCGAGGACCTGCTCGAGGCCTTCATCGAGTTCCGCCCATACCTTGGCAAGTGCCGCTTCCGTGACTGCCGCCACGACGCCGAGCCCGGCTGCGCGCTGCGTGAGGCGGTCGCCAGCGGTCGCATCGAGCCCCTGCGCTTCGCGCATTTCCACACCATCCGCGACGAGATCGAAAGCGCCGGACGGCAGGCGCGCGGCTGGTAAATCGCCCCCCGCGTAAGTCGCCGCTGAGCCGTAGGTCACATAAGCGAAGCGCATGTGACATCAAGCAGCGGGGCGACATGTCGTCTCGGTGGTTGCGCCGCGCTTAGCCACCCGCCCCACGGTAAACGACGAAGGCCCGCAGCGACGCGGGCCTTCGTGTTGGCGGCAAGAACCGTCACATCCGCTCGAAGATCACCGACAAGCCCTGACCGCCACCGATGCACAGCGTCACCAGCGCATAGCGGCCATTGACGCGGTGCAGCTCGTGGATGGCCTTGGTGGCCAGCGCCGCACCGGTGGCACCGACCGGGTGGCCCAACGCCACCGCGCCACCGTTGGGGTTGGTGCGGGCCGGATCCAGACCGAGACACTTGATCACGGTCAGCGCCTGCACGGCAAAGGCCTCGTTGGATTCGATCACGTCGATCTGGTCCAGACTCAGGCCGGAGCGCTGCAGCACCATCTTGGTCGCCGGGACCGGCCCCTCGCCCATCACGTCGTTCGGCACGCCGGCCACGGCATAGGCGACGACGCGCGCCATCGCCTTGTGACCCGAGCGCGCTGCCGCATCGGCCGCCGCCAGCACCAGGAAGGCCGCGCCGTCGTTGATGCCCGAGGCGTTGCCGGCCGTCACCGTGCCGTCCTTCTTGAAGGCCGGGCGCATCCTGGCCAGGGTTTCGACCGTCGTCTCCGGCTTGCAGTGCTCATCGGTGTCGAACACCGTCTCGCCCTTGCGCGACTTCAGCACGATCGGCACGATCTGGCCCTTGAAGCGCCCTTCGGCAATCGCCACGCCGGCGCGGCGGTGGGATTCGGCAGCGAAGGCATCCTGCTCCTCGCGCGAGATGCCCCACTTCTCGGCCAGGTTCTCGGCGGTGATGCCCATGTGACCGACGCCGAAGGGGTCGGTCAGCACCGACACCATCGCATCCACCATGGTCGTGTCACCCATGCGTGCGCCGTTGCGCATCGCCGGGGCCAGATAGGCGCCGCGCGACATCACCTCCACACCACCGCCGACGCCGTAGTCACAGTCGCCCAGCATGATCGCCTGCGACGTCGACACGATGCCCTGCAGGCCCGACGAGCACAGACGGTTGACCGCCATCGCCACCGAATCCATCGGCAGGCCGGCCTGCACCGCCGCCACGCGCGCGACATAGACATAGCGCGTCTCGGTCGGAATGCAGTTGCCGACCGTGACGTAATTGACCTGCTGCGGATCGACGCCCGAGCGCGCCACCGCCTCCTTCATCACCATCCCGGCCAGCTCGACCGGCTCGATCGAACTCAGCCCGCCACCGAAGCTGCCGATCGCCGAGCGCACCGCACTCAGCACCACCACATCGCGAATCGCCATCTCACACCCCCAGCAAACGCATCATTGACCCACCCAGCCGGCAATGGTCAGCAAGGCCACGACCAGCACATACACCACCAGCACACGCCAGATCATGCGCGCCACGCGCGGCATCTGGTCGACATCCGCCGCAGCGCCGAGCCCCAGCTCCGGACGGTCGATCACCGTATCACCGCTGCGCAAGGGCATGCCCAGACGCAGGCCCAGTGCGCCGCCGCCCGCGGCCAGCACGATGCCGGCCGAGCGCTCGGGCCACAGAGCGGCCTGCGTACGCCAGCACAACACCGCGTCCTCGAAATGACCGATCACGGCAAAGGCCACCGCCGTCAGACGCGCCGGCACGGCATCGAGCACTTCCCAGGCGCGTGCGGCGAACCCTCCGAATGCCGACTCGGCCGCGTCCGGCCGGGCGGCGCAGGCATGACCGAACTGCCGCGCCAGGCGATACATCACCACGCCCACCGGACCGGGCAGGATCACGAACCAGAACAGCACGCCGTAGATGCCGCGGTGAGCCCGCAGCAGTGCATGCTCCACCGTCACCCGCGCCAGCTGCCCGACCGGCGCGCCGGCATGCTTGCCGCCGTCCCAGTCATGCAGTCGCTGCGCCGCAGCATCCGCATCGTCATCGGCCAGCGCACGCTGGATGTCGGTGAACATCACCTCATCGCGCCGGAAGCCCAGCAACAGATACAGCACCGCCGCGCTGAAGACGAAAGCCAGCAGCGGATGGACGGCATCGAGCAGGAAATGGATCAGCCACACCGCGCCGCTGCCGGCGCCGATCACCAGCAACCACGCGACACGCCCGTTGGCAAAGGAATGATCGTCGTACATCTCGACCGCGCGCGCACACAGGCGGCACAGCCAGTCATCGACCGACGAGCGCTGCTGCAGCGGACGCAGCTGTTCGAGAAGCAGGGCGAGGATCAGGGCGAAGAGCGTCATTGCAGCGCCATTGTTGCAGTGCAGCCAGAAGCGGCCAACTTAACACAAGTTTGCTGCAGGAATCGACGTTCCCGCCGGGGGAGCGCGTGACCGTCGAACCACGGCAAAAGCCGGCAGCAGCAGCAAGCAGACGCCGCCACCAGCCCCGCCGGAGCGGGACGCTAGCCGCGCTGCAGGAAGCGGTGCAGCGACACCAGTATGGCCGCCGTCGTGCCCCAGATGTCGCGATCACCGTAGGGCATCGAAAACACCCGGCGCGGACGCCCCTGGTACTCGGTGTCGGTCTGGCGATGGTTGGCCGGATCCATCAGGAAGTCGAACGGCACCTCGAAGGACTCCGCCACCTCGAAGGCGTCCAACTGCAACTCGAACGGCGGATGCACCAGCGCCACCACCGGCGTCACCCGAAAGCCGGTACGCGAGAAATATTCCGGCAAGGCACCCAGGATCTCCAGCCGGTCGGCACGCAGGCCCACCTCCTCCTCGGTCTCGCGGATCGCCGCCATCGTCGGCGAAGCGTCGCTCGCCTCGATGCGCCCACCCGGAAAGCAGATCTGCCCCGGATGATGGTGCAAATGCTCGGCGCGCCGCGTCAGCAACACCGACAGCCCCCGCTCACGCACCACCAACGGCACCAGCACCGCTGCCGCCCGATGATCCGGCGACGGATCCACCCCCGCCTCATACACCGGCTCCGGCACCCGCGCCCCGCGAAAGCAGCCGCGCAAGGTGCAAATCACGTCGTCCGTTTCAGTGCTGATCATGCTCATCGATCTGTCACACGTTCAAGTCCAGTCCATCCGCCTGCGCGATGCCACCAGCAGTCCGACAACTGAGGACACCGGGACGGCAAGCAGCACCGCTTCATAGCCGATCCTTCCATCCCGCCCGTCAGTGTGCAAGTGCGCATCTGCATTGAAATGTAGCGCAACTCGCCGCCAGACGTCTGCCGGCATCGACACACAAAAAGAACGCGGCTGCCGCCGCGTCCGATGAACGTCCAGATCACGCTGAAGTTCCGTCTCAGCGCTGCCAGCAATCCGTGCTGGCAGCCGTCTTTGCTCCGGTCGCGGTCAAGGTCATGACTCCACAGCGGTCACCCGACTGCGCCCCGGACGGCGTTGCCGTCAAGGTAAACCCGTCGGCATCGTCATCCGAGAGGGTAATCGCGTAATACTGCACCGAACCGTCCTTCGGGGACTTGGCCGAACTCAAGGGCGCGCTGGCGTAGGTGTTGTTCGACGTATAGAACCTCTCCATCGCCTGCGCATTGTCCAGCAGCACGGCCTGCGCATCCGCCCGACGGGTCTTGCGGATGTGCTCCTGGTAGGAGGGATACGCGATGGCGGCGAGAATTCCGATGATCGCAACAACGATCATCACCTCGATCAGCGTGAAGCCCCTAACCATCTTGCGCGGAGGCATAACCCGGCCGGCAGGCATTCGGTACTCGTCGTTCAAACCCATGAACAGTCTCATCGAAGTCAGTCCTCACTCTGGCCGGAGGTCAATCCAGGTTCTTCTGCCGGGCACGAAGTTCGGACCACGGGTCGGGTTGTCATCCTGGGAAACATCATCCACCTCAGCCGGCGTCTGATCGATCGCCACCCCGCCGGCGCCATCACCAAGCAACCGATCGATCTCGAGCAGATGCTGAACCGGCACGACACCCGGCGCATAGCTGCGAAGGTTGTGATAGTTCGCAAGCTCGGGATCCTGCAGCAGCACACCAAGATTCTGCAGCGCAACATTCAGCGCATCTTCATCCCCTGCGGCCAGCGCCGCGGAAATGGCCGCGAGGGCGGCGGCATAATCCCCTTCAATCACAGCCTGACCCGCTTCACTCACGAGTCCCTGATACTGACCGAGGTTGATCCCGCGCAAGTCAATTGCCGTGTTTGCGTTATAGGTCGACTGTCCATAGCACACCGGCGGCTGGCCTGATTGCTGGAAATCGTACATGTCTCCGTGATGCCAGAACATGGAAGTTTCATACAGCAACCCGTTCAAAGGCGGATTCAAAGGCGTAACAACATCCTCGCCTTTCACCTTGGAGACCGAGAAGCCTTTGGCGTAAACGCCGCCGTTTCCTTTGTTGTAGGTGGGCAAACCGTCACCCTGCAACTCGAACTCCGCAGCGCCGCTGGTATTCACTTTGAGCAACTGGGCAGTCAATGCACCGTTGCGCCAGCGGAAACCCTTACCGCTCGCCTCCTGCACCGGCGTGAT
>JBFHJY010000053.1:0-10372 GCA_041595655.1 Azoarcus sp. | reverse complement strand
TGCCGCGACGCCCGACCGTAGGGCGCAATAAGCGCAGCGCATTGCGCCGCATGAGGCCAAACATCCGGCGGATTACGCTGCGCTTATCCGCCCTACGAGAAACGCAATCAGGGGGAAGCATGAACATCGGCAAAGCCGCCGCCGCTTCCGGCGTATCGGCCAAGATGATCCGCTACTACGAGTCGGTGGGCCTGATTCCGCCGGCGCGGCGCACCGACACCGCCTACCGCGTGTATTCGGACGACGACGTGCACGTGCTACGCTTCATCCGCCGAGCGCGCGATCTGGGCTTCGCGGTGGATGACATCCGCGAGCTGCTCGCGCTGTGGGGCGACAAATCGCGCGCCAGCGCGGACGTCAAGCGCATCGCGCAGCAGCACATCAACGAGCTGGAAGCGCGCATCGCTGCATTGCAGGACATGGCCGGCACGCTGCGCCGGCTGGCCGAGTGCTGCCATGGCGACGCGCGGCCGGACTGCCCCATCCTCGGCGATCTGGGCGGTGGCATGACTCAGGGAGGGAAGTGATGGCGGGTTGTTGTGAATCCGGGTGCGCGCCGCGCACCGCGGTCAGCCCGCGTTTTCGCCGCGCATTGTGGATCGCGCTGGTGGTGAACGCGGTGATGTTCGTGGTCGAGATCGTCGGCGGGCTGAAGGCCGGCTCGGTGTCGCTGCTGGCCGACGCGGTGGATTTTGCCGGCGACGCGGCCAATTACGGCCTGTCGCTGGCGGTGTTGTCGATGGGCTTGCTGTGGCGCGCCCGCGCGGCTTTCGTGAAGGGCGCGACGATGGCCGCTTTCGGCGTGTTCGTGATCGCAAAGACGCTGTGGGCGGCGTTTGCCGGCGTGCCGCCGGAGGCCTTCACGATGGGGGCCATCGCGCTGCTGGCGCTGGCCGCCAACGCCGGTGTGGCGGCGCTTCTGTACGCCTTCCGCGACGGTGATGCCGACATGCGTTCGGTGTGGCTGTGCAGCCGTAACGACGCCATCGGCAACCTTGCCGTGCTGCTGGCGGCGGTCGGGGTGTTCGGCACCGGCAGCCACTGGCCCGACCTGCTGGTGGCAGCCGTGATCGCCGGGCTGGCGATTACCTCCGGACGGGCGGTGATGCGCCAGGCGCGCGGCGAGATCGCTCAGTCGGCGCGCTCAATCGAGAGCACGGTGTAGGCGCCGTCGATCTGGTCCACCGTCACGCGCAGTCGGTCGCCGGCCTTGAGGCCGTCGAGCAGGGCCGGGTCGGCGACCTGGAAGACCATGCTCATGGGCGGCATGTCGAGGTTGGGAATTTCGGCGTGGCGCAGCGACAGCTTGTTGGCGCGGGTGTCGACGCGGCGCACCTCGGCATCGACCAGCGGCAGCGTCTTCTCGGCGGCGGCCAGCCCCGGCAGCAGGGCCAGCGTCAGCGCGGTGATCAAGGTTCTCATGGCGGGCCTCAGTGCTTGTGATGGTCGGCGCCGCCTACGCTTTCGTCGCGCCGCTGCTGGAGGTTGGCGTGCACATCCACCGCTATCAGGCCGGCTTCCTGCACGGCAAGACCATGCTGATCGACGATCTGGCTTCGGCGGTGGGCACGGTGAACCTCGACAACCGTTCCTTCCGGCTCAACTTCGAGATCACCGCCTGGGTGCTGCAGCGCGAGTTCGCGCAGCAGATGGAAATGATGTTCGTGCGCGATTTCGCGCGCTCGCGCGAGATGACCGTCGAAGAGGTCGAGGACAAATCCTGGTGGTTCCGCGCCACTTCGCGCGCGGCCTACCTCACCGCGCCGGTGCTGTGACGGCGCGGTGAGGCTTCAGGGCGTGATGGCGACCTTGAGCACGCCGTCGCGCTGGTTCGCGAACAGTTCGTAGGCCTCGACGATGTCGTCGAGCCGGAAACGGTGGGTGACCAGTGCCTGCGTGTCGATGCGCCCGGAGGCGATCACGCTCATCAGGCGACGCATGCGTTCCTTGCCGCCGGGGCACAGCGTGGTGATGATGCGGTGATCGCCCAGCCCGGCGGAGAAGGCGTCGAGTGGAATGCGCAGGTCGGTCGAATACACCCCGAGTGACGACAGCGTGCCGCCCGGGCGCAGTACGCGCAGTGCGGCTTCGAAGGTTGCCTGCAGACCCAGCGCCTCGATGGATACGTCCACGCCGCGCCCACCAGTGAGTTTCATGATCTCGTCGACCGGGTCGACGCGGCTGAAATCGACCACGTGGTCCGCCCCCATGTTACGTGCGACCTGCATGCGCGCCGGCACAGACTCGACTGCGATGATGGTCGCCGCGCCCATCAGGCTTGCGCCGGCCGTCGCACACAGACCGATCGGGCCCTGCGCGAAGATCGCCACCGTGTCGCCGATGCGCACGCTGCCCGATTCGGCTCCGCTGAAGCCGGTGGACAGGATGTCCGGACACATCAGCACCTGTTCGTCGGTGAGTCCGTCGGGCACCGGCGAGAGGTTGGCCATGGCGTCGGGCACCAGCAGGTATTCGGCCTGCGCGCCGTCGATGGTGTTGCCGAAACGCCAGCCGCCCAACGGTTTCCAGCCATGCTCGGTGCCCGCGCCGCATTGCGAATGCACGCCGCACAGTGAGGCATTGGAGTGGCCCGACGGCGTGATGGCGCCGGCGATCACGCGCTGCCCCTCGCGGTAGCCTTGCACCGCCGAGCCGAGTTTCTCGATCACGCCGACCGGCTCGTGGCCGATGGTCAGGCCCGGCTGCACCGGATACTCGCCCTTGAGGATGTGCACGTCAGTGCCGCAGATCGTCGTCGTCGTGATGCGGATCAGCGCATCGAGCGGGCCGACGTCGGGAATCGGCTTGTCGACCAGTTCGATGCGTCCGGGGGCCGTGAATACGGTCGCTTTCATCATGGTGGTCATCGGTGTGTCCGCAGGGAATGGGCAGGTCGAGGCCGTCGGGGGCGCACATCACAGTGCGTCGAGCCGCGACATGTCGCGCACCAGGCGGCGTGTTTCCGCCTCGTGGCTGGTGGCGAGCGCGGTGAAGAAGTCGCGCTCGTCGCCGATCGATGCAGTCTCGGTGTGCTGACGGTAGAGGTCCTCCATCGTCTTGTGGATGGCCAGCGCGTTGGCCAGCAGATCCTCATTGGCCTTGTCGCCGGCCGCCGCGCACAGACGTGCGACTACCGTCGGCTGCGGGAATTCCGTGGTGTCATCGAACCAGGTCTCGAGCACGTTGCGGTGCTCGCTGCCGTCAGCCAGGTAGCGTGCCAGCGCGATCTGCATCTGGCGCTCGTGGTCGGCCAGATAGCGCAGCGCCATGCGGGTGCGTTCGTCGACGCACGCACAACTCGCCTGGTCATACTGATGGGCTAGATTGGCGTGGGTCTGGACGGCCCACTCGATGACTTCGCGGACTTGATGAAAACGCATGTCGTCCTCCTCTGGCTGATTGGTTGCAATCGAACACGTTCAGGGTGGGGTATGGCCGACCCTAGGGTGTTGACGAGCGTCAAGCTCAGCAGCGGTCATGCCGCCGCCCGTGATCGAGTCGCCGGGGTTTGCTCATCCTTTTCCATGGCAGGAGGCGCCGCCCGGCGAGCGTCGGCTGCCGAAACGCGGGCCAACTTCGAGATGGCCGACCTCGCACTCCTCGGTGAAATGCACGAAGCCGCGTTTCAGGGTGGTGGCCCAGCCGTCGCCAAGCTTCGCTCCGGCCGCCATCAGGGCGGACTCGATTCCTTCGGCGGTGACCTGCAACAGGTCGTAGGTGATCCGCACGCAAGAGCCATCGGCCTCGACGGTCTCGATGCCCATCAGAGTCTTGACGTGCTCGATGACCGTGTGCGCCTGATCTGCATCCAGCGGCGAATCCAGTTCGAAGCTGCGTTGCTTGAGCACGCTGCGCCCCTCCTGTTTGGGTGCCGGGCGCCCCGGCATGCCGATGAACAGGTGGGGATGAGACAGAAAGCGGTCGCGGCATTGTGCCGAGCAGAACGCGTATCGGGTGCCGACGTAGTCATGCGCGAAACTGGCGGCATCCACTTCCATGCCGCAAACGACGTCCTTCACTCTTTCAGTCATTTCCTTCTCCGTTCGATTGTCGTGGGGGGGAGCCGTCGGGCGACGTCGGCAGGGTTTGTCTGCCAAGCCGCGGGACGAAGGCGGGGGTCCGTCTCATGTAGTCGCGGTAAGCGTCGCCGAACGCGGCGATGGAGTCCGCTTCTTCGCGGCGCGCAAGTCGGGCGTAGACGATCAGTAGCACCGGGAACATCGCCAGTGTGATCAGGGTGGGCCACTGCAACAGGAAGCCGAACATGATCAGCACGAAGCCGATGTACTGGGGATGGCGGACGTAAGCGTACGGGCCGGTGACGGCGAGGCGATGTTCGCGCTGTGCCGCGTACAGCACCGGCCAGGCTTTGGCGAGCAGCCAGAAACCGCCGATGATGAAAGCCGTGCTGAGGATGTGGAAGGGGCCGAAGTGCGGGTTGGATTCCCAGCCGAAGGTCATTTCGAGCAGATGCCCGGCATCGTGCGAGAGCCAGTCGATGCCCGGAAAGCGTGACGAGAGCCAGCCCGACAGCAGATAGATGGTCAGCGGGAAACCGTACATCTCGGTGAACAGCGCCACGATGAAGGCCGAGTAGGCCCCGAACGAGCGCCAGTCGCGAGTCGTCTGCGGCCTCGCAAAGCTGAACGCGAACGCGATGAACAGCACCGAGTTGAGCAGCACCAGCGACCACAGGCCGTAGGCTTCGCCGTTCATTTGCGCTCATCCTCGTGATGGTTATGTGCGCCGTGAGAATGGCCGCGGTGCATGAAAACGTGCATCAGCGGGCAGGCGAGCAGGATCAGCCAGGGGAGCGCGCCGAGCACATGGACGCGGTGCTCTGCGATCAGCAGACCGGCGGCCAGTGCCATGAAGCCGATGAACACCCATTTGGCCCGGCCATGGTTGCCTTCCCTGGGCGGTGTGCTATGGGTGACGTTTTTGCCGGCAGGTTCATGTGTGCTCATGCGTGGCTCCTTAGGGATTCGTGCGTTGCAGATTCGCCGCGTCGAGTCGTGCGCGCTTGAGCAGCAGCGAGTTGCCGATCACCGACAGCGAGCTGGCCGTCATCGCGACGACGCCGACCATCGGATGCAGCAGGCCCAGCGCAGCCACCGGAATTGCGGCGAGGTTGTAGAACCACGCCCAGAACAGGTTCTGCACGATCTTCGAGAAGGTTGCGCGCGACAGCGCGATGGCCTCGACGACGCGGCTCAGTTCGCCGCTGACCAGCGTCACGTCGGCCGCCTCGATGGCGACGTCGGCACCGGCGCCGATGGCGATGCCGACGTTGGCCTGCTTGAGCGCGGGCGCGTCGTTGATGCCGTCGCCGACCATCGCGACGTGATCGCCGTACTCGCGCTGCAGCGCGCGGATGGCGTCTACCTTGCCCTCGGGCAGCACGCCGGCCATGACCTCGTCGACGCCGACCTGATCGGCGACAAAGCGCGCCGTGCGCTCGTTGTCGCCGGTGACCATGGCGACGCGGATGCCCAGCGCGTGCAGGGCCGCGATGGCGTCGCGCGAATCGGGCTTGACCGTGTCGGCGACGGCGACGATGCCGGCGGCGCGATCGTCGATGGCGATGAGCATCGCGGTCTTGCCGTCGTTCTCGAGCTGCTTGAGCGCATCTTCGAGCGCGGCGTGGTCGATATCCGCCTCGTCGAGCAGCCGGCGGCTGCCGACGCGGGTCAGGCGGCCGTCGACCTCGCCCTGCACGCCGCGCGCGGTGATGGCCTTGAAGGCCTGTACGGCAGGGACCTCGATGCCGCGCTCGCGTGCGCCGGCGACGATGGACTGGCCGAGCGGATGTTCCGAACCGGCCTCGACCGATGCTGCGGCGCGCAGCACGGTTGCCTCGTCGAAGCCGTCGGCGGCGATAACGTCGGTGAGTGCGGGCTGGCCACGGGTGATGGTGCCGGTCTTGTCGAGCACCACCACCTTGATGTCCTTGAGCGTCTGGATGGCCTCGCCGGAGCGGATCAGCACGCCGCGCTCGGCGCCCAGGCCCGAGCCGACCATCAGCGCGGTGGGCGTGGCCAGCCCGAGCGCGCAGGGGCAGGCGATGACCAGTACGGCCACCGCCGACAGCGTTGCGACGGTGAGCCGTCCGAGTGTCGGATCGACCCACGGCAGGAAGCTCGCGCCCCAGTCGAGCACCGGGCGCAAGGTGTCGAAGAACACCAGCCACAGCACGAAGCTCGCCAGGCTGACGACGATCACCGCCGGCACGAAGCGGCCGGTGACGCGGTCGGCGAATTCCTGGATCGGCACCTTGGAGCCCTGTGCCTGCTCGACCAGACGGATCACCTGCGCGAGAAAGGTGTCCGCGCCGACGCGCGTGGCGCGCACGCGCAGCACGCCTTCCTTGTTGATCGTCGCGCCGATCACCGCATCGCCCGGACCCTTCTCGACCGGCACCGATTCGCCGGTGGCGATGGATTCGTCGAGGTGGCTCGCGCCGTCGACGATCTCGCCGTCGGTCGGCACCTTTGCGCCGGGTCGCACGATCATCACGTCGCCGATCTGCAACTCCGCTACGGCGACCTCGACCTCCGCGCCGTCACGCACCACCGTCGCGGTCTTCGCGCCCAGCGTGACGAGCTTGCGGATGGCCTGCGAAGCGCGGCCCTTGGCGCGGGTTTCCAGATAGCGGCCGAGCAGGTGAAAGGTCATGATGGTCGCGGCCATCTCGATGAACGAGGTCATCGGATAGAAGAAGCCGAGCAGCCCGATCAGGTAGGGCGGCAGGCTGCCCAGCGAGATCAGCACGTCCATGTTGGCCGTGCGGTTGGTCAGCGAGCGCCAGGCCGAGCGGTGGGTCGCCAGCCCGCCGCAGGTGAACACCACCGGAAAGGCGAGCAGCGCGACGATGGCTAGATAGCCCGGCACCGGCTGCCAGAACATGTGCGGCACCATCAGCAGCATGATCAGCGTGGTCGGCACCGCCGCGATCCACAGCCGCTTGCTTGCCAGCGCTAGGTAACGTTCCTCCGATGCGGTCTCGCTGACGGCGGCGTCCTTGCCGTGCGTCTGGACCGAATCGACGTCGTAGCCGGCGCGCTCGACCGCGTGCCGGATGGCTTCCGGAGCAGTCGTCGCGGCATCGAATTCGACGTTGACGCGATGACTGGCGATGCTGGTCTCGATGCGCCCGACCCCGTCGAGCCGACGGATCGATTCGCTCACCAGGCCGGCGCAGTGATCGCTGCCCATGCCCGGCACGATCAGGGTGAGTCGGGCGTCGCTTCTGGGGGAGGTGCTTGCTGCATTGTTCATGGCGGTTCCTGTGCGCTCGGGCTTGTCGGCTGGTCACGGCGCGCGATCGTCAGTGCGTGGGGGAGAGTCGGCACTATTATTTTGTGACCGTGCCGCTTAGTGGCGGATTACGGGAAGGTTACGGATTTGTCATCTTGCGCGACCTCCTCCGAAGGGTACACAAGCGCGCATGCCCGCCTGCCTGTCCCCGGGGCCCCCTGCCACGATCCGGACGTCCGGACCGCTCGTGCCCTGGTGCGTGCCGATGCTCAGTCATTCCGATCTTGAGCCTGGGCTACCGGCCAGCGCGCAAACGCGATGAAATAGAGGAAAAGGAAATTGACCATGGGAACCAGTATCAACAGTCCCATCCAGCCCGGATAGCCGGCGCGCTGGCAGATGCGCCAGAACGGAATGACGATCGCAATGGCGACAAGAAGCATCCACAGCCAGTGTCCTGCCCAGATCGTGTTGCCAAACATGTGACCCTCAATCATGGTTTGCGCTCCCGTTCAGTTGCTGATTTCAGTGGTGGTGTTCATGAGATTCCTGCTCGCCTGATTGTCTGGCGCCAGCCGAATTTTTCAGGAAAATCTGCTCCGCAATCGCTATGACCATCATCGTGGCTACAGCAATACCAATCACAAGGCGGTCGGAATTCAGCTTGACCCAGACAAAGCCTCCGAGCGCGAGCAGATCGAGGAAGATGGCGGTGGCCGGCACCCACGCCCTCGCGTGGATGTCTTCGCGGAGATACCGAATGACGCCCCAATGGATGGCGATATCCATGATCAGGTAGAACACGATCCCCAGCGCCGCGATTCGGGAAAGATCAAAGAATGCGGTCAGGATCAGGCCGAGAACCACCGTGTAGACCAGAGTGTGCTTCTGGATGCTGCCTGGCATGCCGAAGTGGCGATGGGGAACCAGCTTCATTTCCGTCAGCATTGCGAGCATGCGTGAGACTGCAAAGATGCTGGCCAGAATGCCGCCGGCAGTGGCCATCATGGCGAGTGCCACCGTAAACCAGACGCCATAATCGCCCAGCGCTGGCCGCGCTGCAGCGGCAAGGGAGTAGTCCTGTGTCTCGATGATTTCGGTGAGCGAAAGATTGCTCGCAACCGCAAAGCCGACCAAGGTGTAGAGCACTACGCACGCAGCAATGGAAATCACGATGGCACGACCAACGTTGCGGTGCGGGTCTTTCACCTCCGAGCCACTGTTGGTAATCGTCGTGAAGCCCTTGAATGCCAGTATCCCCAGAGCGGTTGCGCCCAGGAAGTTACCAACCGCTCCGGCTTCTCGTGCGTCGGAAAAGTCGACAGAGATGCTGTCTGCAATCCAGGCACCCACCAGACCGAAGATCAGGATGCCGCCGATCTTCAAGACTCCGATGAACGACGCCACGCTCTCGATAAGGCGGTTGCTCATCAGATTGATCAGAAAAGCCGCCAGGATGAGTGACACCCCGAGTATGGGCACCATGCGGCCGCTCTCGTCTCCGCCGAAAAGCTGCATCGTATAGGCGCCGAAGGTGCGGGCAAGAAAGCTTTGCGCGATCACCATGGAGAAATACATCAGCAATGCATTGAAGGCGGTGGGCAATCGGTCGCCGTAGGCCTTGTGCAGATACATGCCGATGCCGCCAGCGGACGGATAGGCGTTGGAAATCTTGATGTAGGAGTAGGCACTGAAGGCAACGATCACGGCGGCGGCCAGAAACGCCAGCGGGAACAGAACGCCCGTCATCTGCGCCATCTGCCCGGTCAGTGCGAAGATGCCGGCGCCGATCATGACGCCGGTACCCAGCATCACGGTGCCTGCCAATGTCAGGCTGCCTTCCTTGTAATGCGTTGTCCGGTCTTGTTCCTTGGCCACCAAGCCTCCGATGTTTGCTTGCACGATCATCGTCCTGGAGCTGCGTACGAGCTCCGGCATGTCGCCGTTCGGGACTCATCGCATCCGGGTCACCAATCCGGTCACTCTGTCACGCGTGGATCGACTCCAGCTGACACCAGTGTAGGCAAGGCAGACTCGCTGGACAGTGCGTAGTCCCACACAGATGTCAATGAATCGGCTGGGCGATTCGTGATCCGCCGTGTCATCGGTTGTGGTTGATGCCGCGTCCATCGCGGACGATTGCGCTCCAGCTCTTGCCCGCGTCGGTGCTGACGAAGACGTTGCGGCGGAACGTGGCGATCGCATACTCGCTTGGTCGCGCCGGGTTCTGCGCGACGTAGGCGACTGCATCCTGCCCGGTTACCGGGATGTCGATGCGGTCGAGTTCAGCGGTCTGCGGGTTGAGGCGCGCCAGTTCAGGCCCGTCGGCGTAACGGCCGACCCACAAGGCGTCGTCGGCCAGGTCGAACCACAGGGCCGTGACGCGCCCCTCGGCGACTCGCTGCAGGCCCTTGCCGGCCCGCGCGACGTAGACGCCTTCGCTGGTACCGAGGGCGAAGCGGTCGGCATCGTCCGGATGAGCCGCCAGCGCCGTGGGTTCGCCGGTGATGCCGTCGAGCGCGTGCTGGTCCCACGTGAAACCGTCGTTGGGGCTGGAGAATACGCCAGCGGACTTCATGCGCGAATTCGGAGCGGGGTTGAACACGAAGATCGCATTCGTGCGGTGGCTCGCGGCGAGCAAGTGGAAGTCGGTCTCGCCGGACATCCCGAGCGAGTCCCATTTGTGGCCTCCGTCGGTGCTTCGGATCACGCCGAACGGGTTGGTGAGCTTGCTGCCGCGCGCGGGGTGACCGCTGCTGTATAGCGCTTCGGCGGTGGCCGAGAAGCCCATGTAGTCGTGCTCCGGTCCCTCAGCCTTGCTCCAGCGCCCGTCCTGGAACACGGCCAGGCCATGATGGCTGGGAATCATCAGACGCTTGCCGTCGGGACTGTAGGCCAGGCCGTGAACGTGGGTCAGCGTGACCGCGTCCGGAGCGGCGATGGCGGGCGAAAGCGCGGCAACAAGGGCAAGCGCGGCGGAAAAATGTCGGAACGCGGTCATCGGAGTTTTCCTGTGGCGGACCCAGTCAGTCGCGTCGTGACAACGCGCGGGCCTGTTCCTCGACGCGTGTCTGGTGCGCCCGCTCGCGCGGACCCCATGTGCTCTTGATGTAGG
>JBFHJY010000052.1:0-10528 GCA_041595655.1 Azoarcus sp. | reverse complement strand
GTTCGTCGACGATGCTGACCACACGGCGGTATTCACTCGGAGTGACGCCAAGCTGGTCTCGGAAGAATCGCGTGAAGTGACCCGGAGCCGAGAAGCCGACCTCGTAGCCGATGTTCGCGATCGACGCCGAACCCTCGCTGAGATCCCGGATGGCGACCTCCATGCGCAACACGTTGACGTACACGGCGGGCGTCAGATTGGTGCAACGTCGAAACAGCGCGAAAAAGTGTGCGCGCGACAGGCCGCATTCGACAGCGATGTGGTCCATGTCCTGTCCGGAACCGATGTTGGCGCGCATCATCGCGATGGCGCGACGTATGCGTGCGTCGGTTGCGTATCCTGGCATGGTGCGCAGAAGAGCGCTGAAATTACGCCACTCGGAGTTTCTGTCGATGATCGCGATGATCAAGTCGAACAGCCGCTCCTCCAGCCGTCCCTGCGCGATGCCGTCGGGCAGCAACATGTCGGCCGCCAGCTCGTCGGCCAGCGTGCGTGCATGTTCGGACATCGCCACGCTGGGCTGAGGAAAGAAGTGCGGGTGGCCGGACACCGCCAGCGCGCGCTGGATCTCGGCCAACCAGGTGGGCTCGATGTACATCGCCAGCAACACCGTGGGCATGCCCTCTTCGTCATGGTGGGCGTAGGCATGGGGCTCCCAGGCATTGACCACCACGGCGTTGAGGTCGGTCAGCGCGTGCACGCGCTCGCGCACGACAAAGCGCGTGTCCGCCCCGCTAAGCTTGATCAGTAAATGACAATGGTGATGGGCGTGCGCCACTACGGGCTTATCCATGCACAACAGAGCCACGCGCCCGAAGGCCCCTTGCAAAATCTTGATCGCGGTGGACATATCGTTCTCCTCCCGGTCGGTTCAGTCGGCCTGCCTTCCCTCCAGCGCGGCCGCCAGATCGGCTCGTGTATCGATATCGACGATGACGCCGGCATCACCACAGTAAATCGGTACGAAATGGCGTGGATGACGCGCAATCACCCCACGCGCGCCCGCATCTCCATCCAGCGCCAGCAACTCGTCGCGCAGCACGGCGGAAAAACCCACCGGATGCCCTCTCCGTCCGCCAAATACCGGCGCAGCGATGCGCGCACCCTTTGCGATCGAGTCTGCGACAGCTGCCACCGTGCTGCAGTGCACGAAGGGCATGTCGCCCAGCGCGATCAACCAGCCGGCAGCGTCGCGCGTCGCGCTCACACCGCAGGCCAACGAAGCCCCCATGCCGCGAACGGCGTCTGCGCATTCGACGCAGGAGAAGCCATCGGCCTCGAAACGCGCACGTAATGCCGCATCGCTCGGAGCGGTCACGACCACGACCTTCCCCAAGGCGCGCATGGCGCGTGCACTGGTCAATCCGATAGGAACTCCATTGGGCAACGGGTGCATGAGCTTTCCGCCACCAAAACGGCTCCCATGTCCAGCGGCCAAAACGATCCCGGCAATGCCGTGTTGCGTCTGACCGCTCATGCCGCGCTGCGTCAAGCTGGGGCCCGCGAGCGAGGCGAACGCCTGGGAACCTCGCCCCAGCGTTGCACCACACCCGCATCCAGATCAAACAGGTCGAGCACACGTCCAAGCGAATGATCGACCACATCCTTCAGCGTCTCCGGTCGGCCGTAGAAGGCCGGCACTGGCGGCGCGATGATGGCCCCCATCTCGGCCAGCTGTGTCATCGAGCGCAGATGCCCCAGATGCAGCGGCGTCTCGCGCACCATCAGCACTAGTTTGCGTCGATCCTTGAGTACCACGTCAGCGGCACGCGTGAGCAGGCTGGTAGTCGTGCCGTGCGCGATCTCGGACATGCTGCGGATCGAGCACGGCGCGATGATCATGCCGGCGGTGCGAAATGAGCCCGAGGAAATTGCCGCAGCGATGTCGTGCGGCGCATGCACCACGTCGGCCAGCGCATGCACGTCGGCGACCTTGAGAGTCGTTTCGTGCGCCAGGGTGACCTCGGCAGAGCGCGACATCACAAGATGCGACTGCACTTGCAACTCGCGCAGGATCTCCAGCAGGCGGATGCCATAGATCGCGCCAGAGGCGCCGCTTATGCCGACGATGATACGTTCGGTGGGGCGGCTCATCAGCACGCCCCACCACCGGGTGGGCGATCAAACCCCATGAATGTCTCCTGTCCAAGCCTCGCTGTCCCGAGCGGCCTTTTTTATTGGCCAAGTCTATGGCTGGCGGTAGCATCACAGCCAATAATGAATAAAGATGACGTCAATCTGTTTAGGTGATACTTGATGGACATCCGCCAGATTCAGTATTTCGTCTGCCTCTATGAGGAGGGCAACGTCACGCGTGCGGCGCGCAGACTCAACGTGGTGCAGTCGGCACTGAGTAACCAGCTTGCGCGGCTGGAGGCGGAAACCGGTCAGAAGCTGTTCGAACGGACTCCCCAAGGCATGCTGCCGACCCAGGCCGGACGAACGCTGTTCAGCCTGTTCCTGCCGATTTTGCGTGACATCGCAAATGCCAAGGAGGAGATCGCGCGGCTGGGTGAGGAGGTATCGGGAGATCTGCGTGTGGGCTTTCTGGAATCCACGTCGGGTGTACTGTCTGAGGCGCTAAGCGAATACACAGAGCGCCATCCGCGAGTGGTGATCCGCGCCATCAACGGCTACTCGTCGTTCTTCATCGACCAAGTCACAGCGGGCCAACTCGACATCGCGCTGATCAACAGGCCGCGTCAGCGCCTGGCGCTCAACGCAACCTCAGTCATCGATGAAGAGATGGTAGTGGTAGCAGCCGCCGGAAATGACCTGGGCTTCGATCGCGATGCGGGGATGCGAGACTTGGCCGCCTATCCGCTGGTCGTGCCCTCCCGACAGCACGGCCTGCGCGGCGTCATCGACCGACATGCCAACCTGGCCGGCATCGAGCTCACGCCACGGCTGGAAATCGACGCGTTGTCGGCAATCGTCGATCTGGTCACGCACGGCCGCTGGGTCACCATCCTGCCACTCATCACCGTGCATCGCGGCCTGGAACAGGGCGTCCTGCGCGCCTATCGTCTGGGCACACCGAGTGTCACACGCAGCCTGACATGGATCCACCATCCCCGCCGTCCCCTCGGAGCGGCCGCCGCACAGTTCATGGAAATCTTCGGACGCCATCTGGTGGCCACCGCGCAGACTGCGGCGCGCCTCGCCGGCCGCGAGCACATCGCATAGATGAACAGAACCGGCGCCCCTCGGGCAACGGTTCATGGAACCCATCTAGAACATAATGGCATGATGCACCGCTACGCTGAAACCTGCGCTGATGTGTTCGATTTCATTGACATGCACTGCAACCAAATCCGCCTGTAGGATGCCAACAAGCTGTTCTCCCCGGTACCGTTCGAGCAGCAGCATCGATTGGGTAACACAACCGTCTAGAACACCTGGGGCGATTCTCCTCACTGCGCGGGCATCAACGCCCATACGGCTCGGGGTGGCATCTGATTAGTCGGGTTTAAGGTGCGACGGGTGGGCTCCAGTAGCCCGCCCCCGCAGTCTGAAACTCGTCAAGTAACCTTCAAGAGGAGCCGAAAACCCCAGTTTCGTGCCCCCTTTTTGAAAATTCAGAACTGAATGACTCAAACTACCGATACTTCAGAACTAAGTGACTCATGGGTCCAAACCTCAATGATTCAGGGTAGCGCAACACATTGATTCGGGGGGTTGTGGGATTCAGGACTCAACGCCGATCGACAACTTGGACGGATTGCAGCCCAACTTGAACTTGTCGTGCGAACAACCTGAATAACTTCAACTTATCCTGCAAACTTACCCAAGGGTCGTATTGCAATACGACACTCAAAATATTGTTTTTATTGTCTTTTTATGTTCATTTTGTTCTGCTAACGATATGAAATTTCGCGTCGCGGGCGGAATGCAGCGTGCCATCCGGCTCTGAACCAGCCATCCAGCCCCCTGGGCCAGACTGAAAGCGCGCCGACACGCCTATTCGAACCCCCGCCCCTCACCAACTTCCTCATGGGTGACCCCGTCGCGGATGTGGTAGATGCGTTTGAACGTGGGGATGATCTTTTCGTCATGAGTAACGACGATGATGGCTGTCTCGAACTTCCGCGCCATGTCATTGAGGATGCGGATCACGGCCATCGCGCGCTCACTGTCCAGCGGGGCTGTGGGCTCATCCGCCAGGATCACCGGCGGGCGATTGACCAGGCCACGCGCAATGGCGACCCGTTGCTGCTCGCCGCCGGAGAGTTGCGAGGGCATGGCGCGAGCCCGGTGCTGCACGTCGAGCGCGGTGAGCAGTTCCAGTGCCTTCGCACGCGACTCCCCATTCCCCACGCCTGCGAGCATCGGCAGCAGCGCCACGTTGTCGGTAACGTCGAGAAACGGAATCAGATACGGCGCCTGGAACACGAAACCGATCTTGTCGCGCCGCAGGGCGCGCAAGTCGCGCACTCTCCAACCGTCGTCGTAGATCACTTCATCGCCCAGCGTCATGCGACCGGCGGTCGGATCAGTTACCGCCCCCAGACATTTGAGCAGCGTACTCTTGCCGGACCCCGAAGGGCCGATCAGACCCACCACCTCGCCGGGAGCCACCTGCATGTCCACTTTTTTCAAGGCATCAACTGCGGTGTCGCCCTCACCATAACGTTTTCGCAGACCTTCGATGCGAATGCCTTTGCCACCCATCTCAACCTCCAATGGCTTCGGCCGGATCGACCCTGAGGGCCATGCGAATGGCGACAACGCTTGCCAGAACACAGATCACCAGTACGGCAAAGAAACCGGCGATGGAATCCAGCGGCATCAGCAGCACGTACTTGGGAAACAGTGGAGCCGAAAACGTGGCCGTGATCTTGCCCACCACGAAGCCAAGCACACCCAGTGCGAGCGCCTGCTGCATGATCATCGCGGCGATGGTTCGATTACGAGTACCGATGAGTTTCAACACCGCGATCTCGCGGATCTTGTCCATCGTCAGCGAATAGATGATGAAGGCGACGATCGCCGCGCTGACGATGGCCAGAATCACCAGGAACATGCCGATCTGCTTGGCCGACGTGGCGATCAGCTTGCCGATGAGGATGCCTTCCATCTGGGCACGGGTGTAGACCGTCAAACGCTTCCAGCGCCGGATGGATTCGGCAACCTCCTCCGGCGCGTGACCGGATTGCAGCGTGACCAGTACTGCATTGACGAACGCGTTGGTGCTCTGTGAAGCAATCACCGCATCCAGAACACCCGGAACAGCGGGGCGGTTGAAGGCCGGGTTCGCCTCGGTACGACGCCGGCTTTGCCAAATGGCGTCGTTGTCCTTGAGGAACTGAGCTTCCTGGGCGTCCTTGAGCGGAATGAACACCATCGGGTCGCCGCTGGACGACACCATGCGCCGTGTCAGCCCTACGACGGTGAAATGATTTCGGCGAATGGCAAGACGCTCTCCCAGTTTGAAACCGGTAGCGACATCAGCCACCGCCTCGTAGTGACCGCGCGTGATCTGGCGTCCGGCAACAAGATGAGGGGGCCACCCGGGCGTAGCCCCCGGCGCGCCGGGGGCAATGCCGACCACCATGCTGCGTACATCGCTCTCACCCTTGCGGACCTGCATCGTCAGGTAGGTCACGTTCGCAGCCTGGGCCACCCCCGGCATGGCGAGGATGGTGCGATACACGTCGTCATTGAGGCTGGACGACTCCGCATACGGACCCAGAGTGTCCTTTTGCACCACCCACAGGTCTGCGCCGCTGTTGTCGAGTAGCGCCTTGCCGTCGTCCACCATGCCTCGGTACACCCCGGCCATCACAAGGGTGACACCGATCAGCAACCCCAGGCCAATACCGGTGAACACGAACTTCCCCCAAGCATGGAGAATGTCGCGACCGGCCAGGCTGATCATCGCGACACTCCCGGGATCTGGTCGACGACATGGATGCGGCTGCGCGCTGTCAGTACCTTTTCGCTATAAGTCACTACGACATCGCCAGCCTCGAGTCCTTCACGCACCTGCACGTAACCATTGAGATCGGAAGTACCCAGCCTGACCGGGGTGAAACGCAGATCACCGTCCACGATCTGCCAGACACCGACCTTGTCGCCTTCACGCTGGATAGCAGCGTTGGGGATCAGCGCGGCGGCCGGCAGCGTCGGCAGGTCGACCGTGACTTCGGCCAGCTCCCCCACCGGTGGCAAAGGTTCCGGTCTGCTGTCGAACGCCACCTTGGCGAGGATTTCTTCTGTTACCGCGTCGGCCTTGGGTTCCACCCTCATTACGCGACCGTTCAAGGTCTGGCCGCCACGCGAACGCAGGACGATATGAGCCGGCAGGCCTCCAGCCAGTCCGGATGCGCTGAGCTGGTCGAAACGCACATTGATCCATAAGCTCCCGGGATCAATCACCTCCACGACGGCCTGGCCCGCGACGATGGTCGTGCCGGGATCTGCGTCACGCACGGCGACCATGCCGTCGACCGGAGCAATCAGGCGCAGATTGCTTCTCTGCGCGACGAGCCCTTCGAGATCGGACTGCGCTCGTGCCATGTCTTCCTGCGCGACCGACAGGGCTGCATCGGCGATCCGCAGCTCCTGGCGCTTGGTTGTGACGATCTCGTCGCTGGTCGCACGCACTTCGAACAATTGCTCATAGCGATGCGCCTGCGATTGCGCATAGACCTGACGGGCTCGCGCCTCGCGCAATGCCGCCTCCGCTCGCTTCAATGCCGACTCCTGGGAGCGCACCCGATCATCCAGATCGACCGGATCCATCTCGCCGAGGACCTCGCCGGCCCTGACTGGATCGCCCACCTCCACATCCAGGCGCTGGATGCGCCCGGCGAACGTTGGCCCGATCTTGTAGGTGTACCGGGCCTCCACCGTGCCGATACCGAACAGCGCAGGTGTGATGGTCCGTGACTCCACGCCCGTCACCGTCACGGCGATCGTGGCGAGAGGCCCTGAACGCAGGCCGACATAAACGAAAAGCGCCAGCAAGGGAATGAGGACAGCAAGCATCGTCAGGGTGCGGCCCTGAAGGGGGGGCCATTTCATTGCGCTCTCCCGATACCACGCCGATAAATCGCAAAGACGCGCGCCGCGTCGCGCTGCATGCGCGCAACATCACCCGCCAGCATCGACTGCATGACCAGGCCTTGAATCGTGCCGATGAAAAGCGTTGCAGCCGCCTCGCCGTCAAGCGACGGGGACAACTCGCCGGCGGCCTTGCCTCTCTCGATGAGACGATGCAACCGCTCGCTATAGCGCTGAATCAAGGTTTGCACCATGCGTTTGGCCGGCGTCGGTTCTGCTCGCTGAAGCTCACCAAACATCATTCTCGGCACGCCCGGGTGCTCAGCAACGAAGTCGATGTGACTCATGAACACCGCTTCCATGGCCGCCAAGGGCGATTCAACTCCTTGCACGGATCGGTCGATTCTGTCCAACAGGCGGTCTGCCACCCACTCCATCACTGCCTGCCAGATGGCCGCCTTGTTCGGGAAGTGTCGAAACAGCGCGCCCTGGGTCAAATTCATGTGCCTGGCAATCGCCGCTGTGGTGATCTCGCTCGGGTTTTGGGAACCGGCAAGCGCCACCACGGACTCGACGGTCACGGCGCGACGTTCATCTGCCGGCAGATGCTTTTGATGAGTGTCCACGGAGCCTCCGAAAGATAGTAATCGATTACTATCTTGCCACAAAAACCACGCGCGGGATCCACCACCAACAGTCATCAACGCGGGCGCAAGGGATTCATTAAGCCGGAACTGCTCACACACGCCGAACGCCGTGCGTTCTTCTCGCGCGCGACGGGATCGCCTGAACCCGCGCGCCAATGAATGGCGGCGCTTCGCCCGAACTACAACCGCCCCTCAGAAGGCGACCGCCACCGAGAAGTGCAGGCGCAACTTCTGCTTGTCATGCCCCCAGGCGAGGTCGAGTGCAATCGGCCCGGCCGGACTGCGCCAGCGGACACCCACACCAACGCCGAGCTTGGCGTCGAAGTCCTGCCGCGAATCGGCCGCATCGCCGATGTCGACGAAGGTGGCGACGCCCCATTGCGGCCGGAACCAGTGGATGTATTCGGCACTCGCGGTCGCGAGATAGCGCCCGCCCAGTGTCGCATCCCCTTCCTGCACACCAAGGCTGTCGTAGGCATAGCCACGCACCGACTGAGAGCCGCCGGCGCGGAACAGGTAATCGAGCGGAATGCCCTCACGGCTGTCCGCGAGCGTCGCACCGAGCTCGCCGCGCAGGATCAGGGTGTCTTCGCCGATCGGCACATAACGCGCGGCACGCCCGTAGATGCGGAGAAAATCCTGATCGGACAGTACGGACTTGGCACCACCCCCGATCTCGCCACGCAACACATAACCGCGGCGCGGATCGAGGGCATCATTGATGCGACGACGGGTCCAGGACACGCTGGCCGTCAGCGCCTTGTTGATGGCTTCGTCGCCGCCATCCGGACGCAAGCGCTCGCGCTGGTAGCGCAGGGAAAGCGCCGTCTCGTCATCCCCCCGGGTCCAGGCACGCACCGCGCCAATGGCGTACCGATCCGTGCGCAGGCCTTCGATGTCGGTCGCCTCGGCGAGGGCGCCGAAACTGTCGCGCACATTGGCGCGCGTCGGCGGCAGGAATACGTCGGCAAACAGCGCCTGCCGCTTCTGCTCGAGACGCAGCCCCGTCTGCAACTCCCAGCCGCGGGACAGGAAGTTCACGTCACGCCAGCCGACCTCGGCGCGCACACCGGTGTTGGTGGAGTATCCAGCGCCCAGCGCCAGCCGGCGGGACTCGGCCTCCGACACCCGGATGCGCACCGGCACGGCCTCTGCGAGGCTACGGTCACGCGGGACGTCCACCGACACCGCGGCCAGCTGCGGCAGGTTCTGCAGACGGCTTTGCAAGGCCAGCAGCCGCTCCTGGTCGAAGGCTTCGCCGGGTTCAAGCGTGTAGTAGCGCTCGACGAAATCAGCGGGCAACCTTTCGGTGCCGCGCACGTCGAGTGCGCCGATGCGGAACGGCGGGCCGGAATCGATCGTGACCGACAGGCGCGCGCTCGCCGCATCGGGATTCACTTCTGCGCGACTGGCGGCGATTCGCGCCGTCGCATAGTCACGTGTCGAAACCTCGTACAGCAGGGATTGCTTGGCGCCGTCCCAGTCGGCCTGCCGGAAAGGCTGGCCCGGCTTGAGCGCCCAGGCTGTGCGCAGTCGTTCGCGCCGCTCCGCGTTGTCGCCCTCGTCGGCGGCAAGATGCCCCTCGAAAGCGATGTCGAACGCCTCAACCAGAACCTGCGGTCCAGGATCGACGACGATGCGCCAGCGCCCTGGCGCGTCCCGCTTGAAATCGATGGCCGGCGAAAAATGACCTTCGGTCGCGAGCAAACCGGCGATGTCGAGGCGCGCGCGGCGGATCAGCGCAATCCGGTCGGCCGTGCGCTCCGGCACCGTCTGCTCGACGCGCAACAGCCGCAGATGGCGCTCGAGCAGCGCACGCACGTCCTCTGGAGCATCGAGCGTGACCACCAACGGCTGCTGCGCCATGAGTGGCGCAGCGCACAGCAGCCAAGCGAGCAGGACCGCGATACGGAACGGCATCAGCCCTCGCGGTAGTACTCGACGACGCGCTCGACTTCGGCAGCCGAGCCGAGCACGACCGGGATGCGCTGGTGCAGCTTGATCGGCTGGACCTCCATGATGCGCTCGCGTCCGGTGCTGGCCGCACCACCGGCCTGTTCGATGATCATCGCCATCGGATTGGCCTCATACATCAGGCGCAGGCGACCGCCCTGGGCACGGCATTTTTCGTCGAGCGGATACATGAAGACGCCCCCGCGGGTGAGGATGCGATGCACGTCAGCGACCATCGCCGCCACCCAGCGCATGTTGAAATTCCGCCCTCGCGGGCCGTCCTTGCCCAGCACCAGATCCTCGACGTAACGCTTCATCGGCGGCTCCCAGTGGCGGGCATTGGAGGAGTTGATGGCGTACTCGGACGTTTCGTGCGGCACGGTCATGAACGGATGGGTATAGATGAAGCTGCCCATCTCGCGGTCGAGCGTAAAGCCATGCACGCCGTTGCCGATGGTCAGCACGAACATCGTGGAAGGGCCGTAGAGCCCGTAGCCGGCGGCGACCTGCTCGGTGCCGGGCTGCATGAAGGCGGCCTCGGTCGGCTCGCCATCGGAGGGGGGGTTCTTCAGCACCGAGAAAATGGTGCCGACGGAGATGTTCACGTCGATGTTGGAAGAGCCATCCAGCGGATCGAACAGGAGCAGATACCCCCCCTTCGGGTAGTCGAAGGGAATCTGATGCACCTCCTCGACCTCTTCGGAGGCCATTGCCGCCAGGTGGCCACCCCATTCATTGGTCTGCAGCAGGATGTCGTTGGCGAGGACATCGAGCTTTTTCTGCGCTTCGCCCTGTACGTTGTCGCTGCCGGCATTGCCGAGCACGTTGGCAAGGGCGCCCTTGGAGATGGTGACACTGATGGCCTTGACCGCCCGGGCCACGACCTCGATCAGCAGGCGCAGGTCGGCGTTGATGCGGCCGGC
>JBFHJY010000051.1:0-10638 GCA_041595655.1 Azoarcus sp. | reverse complement strand
GAGTTCGTCGGTGCGCGCCAGAGCGGGGTGCCGCTGCTGCGCCATGCGGATCTGGAACGCGACGCCGAGTTGGTCGAACCGGCGCGGCGGCTGGCCGAACGCCTGTTGCGTGAATCACCCCAGGCTGCCGACCGTCTGCTCGACCGCTGGCTGGGTGGGCGCGAAGGGCTGTTGCGCGCCTGAAGGCGTATCATTGTTTGCTGATAAACACGGGTCATGCCTTGCATGATCCCGGACATCTGGAGATCGCATGCGTCGCATGCTTGCATTGGGGGTGTTGGTGCTGGCCGTGGCGGGTTTCGTCGCCTTGCGTGCGACGCGGCCCGAGCCGCCGCAGGTTGAAGTGCGCGAACGCGTGTGGCCGATCGCGGTGGTGCAGGCTTCGCCGCAGGCGGTGCGTCCGACGCTGACGCTGTATGGACGCATCGAGGCGCCCGACCGGGTGCGCGCTTCGGCGCCGGTGAGCGGCCGGATCCTGGAGCTGGAGGTGCGCGATGGTGATTTCGTCGAGGCCGGCGCGGTGCTGGCTCGCCTCGACCCGCGTGACCTGCAGCCGCGCCTCGAGCAGGCCCGCGCTGCGGTCGAGCGCGAGCGCCTGCGCGTGCAGTCCGATCGTGCCGCGCTGGAGCAGGAGCGCAGGCTGCTGTCACTGGCCCAGGCCAAGCTCGAACGCTTCGAGAAGCTCGCCCGGCAGAACTTCGGCTCGGCCGCCACCAGCGACCAGGCTCGCGAAGAGGTCGCCCGTGCGCGGCTGGCGGTGACGCAGCGTGAACAGGCCGTCGCCGAACATCCGGCGCGTCTGGCGGACGCGCTTGCGACGCTGGCCGCGGCCGAGCGCGATGTCGCGCGTGGCGCCATCACTGCGCCGTTTACGGCGCGCATCGGTACCGTCGAGGTGGCGACCGGCGATCAGGTGCAGCCCGGTCAGACCGTACTCACGCTCTATCCGTCCGACGACCTGTTCCTGCGTGCCCGCGTGCCGGCACACCACGTGGCCGAACTGAAGGGCGCGCTGGCTGCGGGCGATGCGCTGCTGGCACGCGCCGACTTCGGCGGAGCGTCGCTCACCGCCAGGCTCGAGCGCATCTCCGGCGAAGCGGATGCACGCGGTGTGGAGGTCCTGCTGCGCGTGCATGCCGGCGAAGCGGTGCCCGTCGGCGCCTTCCTCAGCGCCGAACTGGAGCGGCCCGAGGTCGAAGGCGTGCTTTCGCTGCCGTTCTCTGCGCTGCACGGCGGAGACCGTATCTATCGCGTGGCCGATGGCCGCTTGGCGACGGTGCGTGTCGAACGCGTCGGCGAACACCGCAGCGGTGGCGAGCCACGCGTGCTGGTGCGCGCCCCCGACCTGCCGTCGGGCAGTACGGTGATGGTCACCCACCTGCCCAATGCCATTGACGGCCTGGCCGTCGAGGCGCAGCCGCAATGAAGCAGCGCGGCACCATCGCGTTGCTGCTCAAACACCGCGTCGCGGCCAACGTGCTGATGCTGCTGGCCTTCATCGTCGGCATGGTGGCCGTGACACGCATGAACGTGCAGTTCTTCCCGAGTTTCGAACTGGATTTCGTCTCGGTGCGCGTGGTGTGGTCGGGCGCGGCCGCCGAGGATGTCGAGACCGGCATCACGACGCCGCTTGAAGAGCGGTTGAAGAACGTCGACGGTCTCAAGAAGATGACCTCGACCTCGGCACAGGGCGTGTCCAGCATCACGCTGGAGCTGCACGAGGGCACCGATCCCTTGCTGGCGCTCGATCAGGTGCGCCAGCGTGTCGATGAATTCCGCAATCTGCCGCGCGACGCCGAAACTCCGGAGGTGAGCCGAGTCGCGCGCTACGAGCCGATCGCGCGCCTGCTGGTGCGCGGTGAGAGCGTCGAGGCGCTGCGGCCCTGGGTGCGGCGCTTCGAGAGCGAACTGCTGGCGGCCGGCATTGACCGCGTCGACCTGACAGGCCTGCCCGAAGAACGTGTTGCCATCGAGGTGTCGAACGCCGCGCTGGAGACACTCAACCTGTCGCTGATCGAGATCGGTGACCGCGTGGCGGCGATTGCCCGCGACGTGCCGGCCGGCGTGGCGGGAGAGCAGGACGGTGCGCGCGAGATTCGCGGTCTGGAGCAGCGGCGTACCGCGCGTGATTTCGAGAATCTGCCGGTGGTGTCCGATGAGGGCGGCCTGATCCGTCTGGGCGAGATCGCCGACATCCGTCGTGAGCCGCGACCGGGCAGTCTGGTGCTTTCAGAGGGTGGCGATGCGGCGGTCGAACTGCTGCTGCAGCGCGCCGAGAGCGGTCATTCGCTGCGTGCGGCGCGGGTGCTCGAAGGCTGGCTGGAGCGGACGCTGCCGACGCTGCCGCCGACGGTCAAGATCGAGGTCTTCGATGCCCAGTGGGAACTGATCCGCGACCGCATCAACCTGCTGGTCAAGAACGGCCTGAGCGGCCTGCTGCTGGTCGTGGCGATCCTGTACCTGTTCCTGCCGGCGCGCATCGCCTTCTGGGTGATGGTGGGCATCCCGACCGCCTTTCTGGCTACGCTGGGGCTGATGCTGCTGTTCGGCGGCTCGATCAACATGATGAGCCTGTTCGCGCTGATCATGGCGCTGGGCATCATTGTCGATGACGCCATCGTGGTGTCGGAAGACGCGGACACCCACCGCCGACTGGGCGAAGGCCCGGCGCAAGCCGCACTCGGTGGAGCGCGCCGCATGTTCTGGCCGGTGGTGGCGGCGTCGGTCACGACCATCGCCGCCTTCGTGCCGCTGATGCTGGTTGGCGGCATCATCGGCAACATCCTGTTCGACATTCCCTTCGTGATGATCATGGTCATCTCTGCGGCCTTGCTCGAGAGCTTCCTGATCCTGCCGTCGCACCTTAAGAGCGCGCTGCATGGCGAAGCCGCACAGCAGGCCTCGCGCCTGCGTCAGCGGCTGGACGCCGCCTTCGACGGTTTCCGCGACCTGCGCTTCCGCCGGCTGGTCACGCTGGCCTTGCGCTGGCGGGGCACCACCATCGCCATCACGCTGGCGGCGATGATCCTCGCCATCGGCGTGGTCGCCGGCGGCCGCATCGGCTTCGTGTTCTTCCCGACACCGGAAGGGCAGGTGCTGTACGGCAACATTGCCTTCGCAGCCGGCACTCCGCGCGCCGACACCGAGACTTTCCTGCGCCAGCTGGAGCAGGCCCTGACCGAGACCGATCGGGAGTTCGGAGGCGGCATCGTGCGCACTGCCGTGTCGCGGCTGGGCGGCTCCATCGGCAGTGGCGGCATCGCCGCGGCGCGCGGCGACCAGCTCGCCTCGATCATGGTCGAGCTGGTACCGCCGGAGGACCGGGAGGTCCGCAACGAGGCCTTCCTGCGCACGTGGCGCGAGAAGGCTGGCAGCGCGTCCGGGCTGGAGAACCTCACCTTGCAGGCCCGCCAGTCCGGCCCCCCCGGGCGAGACCTGAACGTGCGCCTGACCGGCGAGGATCCGGAGCGCCTGAAGGCCGCGGCGCTGGAGCTGGCCGAGAGCGTGCGCAGCATCCCCGGCGTGTCGGCGGTCGAGGACGACATGCCCTTCGGCCGCGAGCAGCTGGTGTACCGCATGACGCCGGCCGGCGAGGCGCTGGGCCTGACCACCGAGAGCCTTGGCCGCCAGTTGCGCGCGGCCTTCGACGGTCAGCTCGCACAACTGGTGCAGAGCGGGCGTGACGAGCTCGAGGTCCGTGTGCTGTTGCCGCGCGACGAGCGCGAGCGGCTGGATGTCTTCGAGCGGCTGGTCATTCACGCGCCGGGCGAGCGCTTCGTGCCGCTCGGTGCGGTGGCGCGCTGGGAGTCACGCCGCGGCTTCGAGGCGCTGCGTCACGCCGACGGCCGGCTGGCGGTCGAGGTGTCGGGGGAGGTCGATCCTGCGCAAGGCAATGCCGACATCATGCGCGCCGAACTGCGGCGCGAGGTGCTGCCCGGCATCGCGCAGCGTCATGGCGTCGACTACAGCTTCGAGGGACGTGCTGCGGACCAGCGTGAAACCATGGAGGACATGAAGGCCGGGCTGCTGCTTGGCCTGGGCCTGATCTACCTCACGCTGGTGTGGGCGTTCGCCTCCTGGAGCTGGCCGCTGGTGGTGATGTCGGCCATCCCGCTGGGGCTGGTCGGCGCCATCTTCGGACACTGGCTGATGGGACTCAATCTGACGATCCTGTCGATGTTCGGCCTGTTTGCGCTGGCCGGCATCGTGGTCAACAACTCCATCATCCTGGTGAGTCTGTTCAAGGAAATGCGAGGCAAGGGGCTGGCGCTCGATGACGCGCTGATCGGCGCCTCCTGCGGGCGTCTGCGCGCGGTCATGCTGACCTCGCTGACGACCGTCGGAGGCCTGATGCCGCTGCTGTTCGAAACCTCGCTGCAGGCGCAGTTCCTGATTCCGATGGCCGCTTCCATCGCCTTCGGTCTGGGCTTCTCCGCCGTGCTGGTGTTGTTCTTCATTCCGGCGCTGTTGTCCGTGGTCGAGAGCTTCAAGGCCTGGCTGGCAGGAGAGCGCGAGACGCGCGTGGCCGAGCCTGCGCAGCCGTAGGTCGCAATTCGCCTTCGCCTCATCGCGACCTACCCGACTCCGGCCTCGGTGGCCCATCGGTTAAGATGTCCGCCGTTGCATCCGTGTGAAGCCATGACGAATCGTTACCCAGCCGACCGGTGGCGCAGCCATCTTCTGCCCGCTTTGCTGCCGCGCGGAATGGATGGCTGGCTGCGTGATGCGGGTTCGCTGACCGAGCGCATTCGTGCGCGCTGCGAAGTCTTCGCGGTGCGTGTGCTGCGCCAGCGACTGGCGCATGTGCTGGCCGACGAGGCCCCGTTGCTCGGGCTGGCTGCCGGCGACTGGGCGTGGGTGCGCGAGGTGTTGCTGCTCGCGGACGGTGTGCCGGTGGTGTACGCACGCTCGGTGATGCCGCAGGCTACGGTGCGGGCGGGTTCGCGCCTGTTTGCGACCATCGGTTCGCGCCCGCTGGGTGCAGCCCTGTTTGCGGATCCGCGCGTCGAGCGCGGAAGGCTGGCCTGTGCGCGGCTGGGCCAACGCGACGCCCGCCATGCTGCGGCGAGCGCCGCACTGCCGCTGCGGGCACTGCCCGCCGAACTCTGGGGGCGACGCTCGGTCTTCCGTTTGCGAGGCCGTGCGTTGCTCGTCACTGAAATCTTCCTGCCTGAAATTCTCGATCTCCCCGCATGACTGATTCCCGCTTCAACTTCTCCGAACGCCTGCCCCATTACATCCGCCTTGCCCGTCTGCATCGTCCGATCGGCATCCTGCTGCTGCTGTGGCCGACCTTGTGGGGCCTGTGGCTGGCGGCCGACGGCTTCCCGCCGGCGGAGATCCTGCTGATCTTCCTGGCAGGTACGGTGCTGATGCGCTCGGCCGGCTGCGTCATCAATGATTACGCGGACCGCAATTTCGACGGGCACGTCGAACGGACGGTGGACCGGCCCATCGTCACCGGCCACGTGACTCCGGCCGAGGCGCTGTGCGTGGCCGCCATCCTGGCCTTTGCGGCGCTGTTCATGGTGCTGTTCCTGAACGGGCTGGTCATCGCGCTGGCGGTGCCGGCGGTGCTGCTGGCGGCGAGCTATCCCTTCACCAAGCGCTTCCTCGCCATTCCGCAGGCCTATCTGGGCATCGCCTTCGGTTTCGGCATTCCGATGGCTTTTGCCGCGCTGCAGGGCGAGGTGCCGTGTGTGGCCTGGGTGCTGTTGCTGGCCAACGTGTTCTGGGCGGTGGCCTACGATACCGAGTACGCCATGGTGGACCGGCCGGACGACCTCAAGATCGGCGTCAGGAGTGCGGCCATCACCTTCGGCCGCTTCGATGTCACGGCGGTGATGATCTGCTACGGCCTGACCCTGCTGACGCTGGCCATCGCTGGCTGGATGGCCGGTCTCGGCCCGCTGTTCTACACCGTCGGCATCCTCGGCGCGGCCGGCGTGGCCTGGCACCATTACGGCATGATCCGCGAACGCGAGCGCGCCGGATGCTTCCGCGCCTTCCTGCACAACAACTGGTTCGGCGCCGCCGTGTTCGCCGGCATCGTCCTCGATACCCTGTTCCGCTGAACAAACGGCAGCGCCTCCGGTCCACGTTGGGCGCGGTATTTTCCGCGACGAGACGGAGAGACCTCATGAAAGGAATCGCACTGACGCTGGCCATGCTCGCGCTGAGCGGCGCTGCATGGGCCGCCCACTGCCCGGCCGACATGAAGAAGATCGACGCGGCGCTGGCCACCAACCCGCAGCTATCGGGCGAGCAGATGACCGAAGTGAAGTCCCTGCGCGCCCAGGGCGAGGAACTGCACAAGGCCGGCAAGCACGGCGAATCGGTCGAGACGCTGGCCAAGGCCATGCAGATTCTCGGCATCGACGGCAAGTAGGCGCTCGCTTGCCGCAATCCGGAAGGGGCCATCGTGGCCCCTTCGCGTTTCTGCCGCCGGCCCGGCGGCGTATCATGCGGGCCGGACCCACAGGATTTTCCCGCATGCATTTCATGACCGCCCTGGCCGATGCCTGGCGCACGCGCGACTCGCTGCTGTGCGTCGGTCTCGACCCCGACACCGCCCGCATTCCCGCTCACTTGCGCGAGCAGCCCGATGCCATCTTGCGTTTCTGCCGCGAGATCGTCGATGCCACGGCCGATCTGGTGTGCTGCTTCAAGCCGCAGATCGCCTACTTCGCCGCCGCGCGCGCCGAGGACCAGCTCGAAGACCTGATCCGCCACATCCACGACAGGCATCCCGGCATTCCGGTGGTGCTCGATTCCAAGCGCGGCGACATCGGCAGCACCGCCGCGCAGTACGCACGCGAAGCCTTCGAGCGCTACCGCGCCGACGCCGTGACGGTGAATCCCTACATGGGGCGCGACTCCATCGAGCCGTATCTGGAATACGCCGACAAGGGCGTGATCCTGCTGTGCCGCACCTCCAACCCCGGCGGCAGCGACCTGCAGTTCCTCGATGTCGGCGGCGAGAGGCTCTTTGAACACGTCGCGCGGGTCGCCGCGAACGAATGGAATGCCAGCGGCAACCTCGGCCTGGTGGTCGGTGCAACCTTTCCCGAAGAGATCGCCCGCGTGCGCAGCATTACCGGTGACATGCCGCTGCTGGTGCCGGGCATCGGCGCGCAGGGCGGCGATATCGCCGCGACCGTCGCCGCCGGTCGCAGCCGCGACAGCACCGGCCTGATGATCAACTCCTCGCGCGCCATCCTGTATGCGGGCGAGGGTGAGGATTTTGCCGCCGCCGCGCGTTTTGCCGCCCAATCGACTCGCACCGCCATCAACCGCTGCCGATGAAATACGACGACCTGCGCGACTTCATCGCCCGCCTCGAAGAGATGGGCGAACTCAAGCGCATCTCCGTGCCGGTGGATACCCATCTGGAGATGACCGAGATCGCCGATCGCGTGCTGCGCGCCGGCGGCCCGGCCTTGCTGTTCGAGAAGCCGGTCACCAGGGGTGTGCCGCAGGCCATCCCGGTGCTCGCCAACCTGTTCGGCACGCCGCAGCGCGTAGCCTACGGCATGGGCGAGTCGGGTGACTGGCAGACCTCGCTGCGTGAAGTCGGCAAGCTGCTGGCCTTCCTCAAGGAACCCGAGCCGCCCAAGGGCCTGAAGGACGCGTGGGAAAAGCTGCCGGTGTTCAAGCAGGTGCTGAACATGGCGCCCAGGGTCGTGCGCTCGGCGCCGTGCCAGCAGGTGGTGTGGGAGGGAGACGCCGTCGATCTGGCCAAGCTGCCCATCCAGCACTGCTGGCCGGGCGACGCCGCGCCGCTGATCACCTGGGGGCTGGTGGTGACGCGCGGGCCGGGCAAGAAGCGGCAGAATCTGGGCATCTACCGCCAGCAGGTCATCGGCAAGAACCGCGTCATCATGCGCTGGCTCGCGCACCGCGGTGGCGCGCTGGATTTCCGCGACCACCAGCTCGCCCATCCGGGTGAGCCTTTCCCGGTGGCGGTGGTGCTGGGTTGCGACCCGGCGACCATCCTCGGCGCGGTCACGCCGGTGCCGGATTCGCTGTCGGAGTATCAGTTCGCCGGCCTGCTGCGCGGCTCCAAGACCGAACTGGTCAAGTGCATGGACTCCGAGCTGCAGGTGCCGGCCTCGGCCGAGATCGTGCTGGAGGGCGTCATCCACCCCGGTGACATGGCGCCCGAAGGACCGTATGGCGACCACACCGGCTATTACAACGAAGTTTCCGAATTCCCGGTGTTCACGATCGAGCGCATCACCATGCGGAAGAACCCGATCTACCACTCGACCTACACCGGCAAGCCGCCCGACGAGCCGGCCATGCTGGGACTGGCGCTCAACGAAGTCTTCGTGCCGCTGCTGCAGCGCCAGTTCACCGAGATCACCGACTTCTACCTGCCGCCGGAGGGCTGCTCCTACCGGCTGGCGGTGGTCAGCATCAGGAAGCAGTACCCCGGCCACGCCAAGCGCGTGATGTTCGGCATCTGGAGCTTTCTGCGCCAGTTCATGTACACCAAGTTCATCATCGTCGTGGATGACGACGTGGACATCCGCGACTGGAAGGAAGTGATCTGGGCCATGACCACCCGCGTGGATGCCACGCGCGACACCACGCTGGTCGACAACACCCCCATCGACTACCTCGACTTCGCCAGCCCGGTGGCCGGCCTCGGCAGCAAGATGGGCATTGACGCCACCAACAAGTGGCCCGGCGAAACCACCCGCGAATGGGGTACGCCCATCGTCATGGACGAGGCGGTCAAGACCCGCGTCGATGCCATGTGGCAAGATCTGGGGCTCTGACGGAGACAGCAGCATGAATGGACAAGACCTGCAGCCGCGCGGCCCCGGCCCCGCGATGGACCTCGACAACCTGCGCCTGATCGTGCATCTGGTATACGGCCTGCATGCCTTCGCGCTGGTGACGGCCCTGCTCGGTACGGCGACCATCCTCGGCAGCTTTCTCGGCACCCTGCCGTCGATTGCGGCGGTGATCCTCAACTACTACAAACGTGCCTCTGCGCGCGGCACCTGGCTGGAAAGTCACTTCCGCTGGCAGATCCGCACCTTCTGGTTCGCGCTGGTGTGGTTCGTGGTGGGCTGGCTGCTGGTCTTTACCCTCATTGGCATCGTCGTCGGCTTCGCCGTGCTGATCGCCGCCGGCCGGTGGGTGCTCTACCGCGTCGCGCGGGGATGGTGGGTGTTGGGGCAGGGGGAGACCCTGCCGATGCCGCCGCCGTCGCTGTGATGCGCTCATCACGCAGGGCGCAATAACCGAAGGCCCTTGTGCCGAATGGCTGTCACTGCGCTTGATGAATTGCAGCTTCTCGTTGTTTTCGTAGGGCGGATAAGCGCAGCGCATCCGCCACTCGTGCTTCCATTTACCGGAGCCGGTTCAATTGGCCTCGGCCGGCCGCTTTCGCCGGCCGGCCCTGAACTCGCTTTGCTCGGTGAGCCACAGGGGAACGCAATCCCTTGCGGCCCCCACCACGCTTGCTGATTCAGACGCCTTGTCGAGCCTCTGCGTGAGGCGCATCAATTTTTTCCATCGGTACCATGCAGGAAATGATGCAAGGAGGTCATCGTGAGGCGGCACGAAATCATTCTCACCGTGGTGCTCTGGATGCTGGCGCCTTTGGCGTTCGCTGACCTTACTTGCCGGGTCGACTCGTTTGGCACGACCCGGTGCAGCGATGGCACGACTTACCGCACGGACTCTTTCGGCACCACCCGTGACAATAAAGGCAACGCATGGCGTACCGATTCTTTCGGGACTATCCGAGGCAGTGACGGATCGACCTATCGTAGGGACTCCTTCGGTACGATCCGCGACAACCGTGGGAATACATGGCGCACGGATTCATTTGGTACAACAAGGGGCAGTGATGGGACGACCTGCCGTAAAGACTCATTCGGAACGGTGCGCTGCAACTAGAAGCGCTGCGAGTGCGGGCTGAAGACGTGCTTTTGGTCGCATCCTCCCCCGCATCGATGCGGTTCAGTCCCTCACTGCGCCTGTGCGCCCCATACCCATTCGATCAAGGCATCCTGCGCCGCCATGCTGAGCGGCGCTTTTGCGTCGTTGACCATCATCACCACCGCATGCCGTCGGCCGTTACGGTCGAGCACGTAGCCAGCCATGGCGCGCACGCCGTTGATGGTGCCGGTCTTGATGTGGGCATGGCCGTTGGCGGCGCTGCCGCGCAGGCGCCGGTGTGCCGTTCCGTCGACGCCGGCGAGGGGCATTGCCGAAACGAATTCCGGCATCCACGGCCGTTTCCATGCCGTGACCAGCAGGGCACCAAGGGTGTCGGCCCGCACGGCGGCATGGCGTGACAGGCCCGAGCCGGTCTCGCTGATCAGCCCCCGGGTCGGGATGCCGGCTGCGGCCAGCGTGTCGGTGGCGATGCGTGCCCCGTCGTCGATCATGTTCGTGCTGTCACGCTGATCCATTGCCAGCGTTGCGAGCAGCTGCTGGGCGATGACGTTGCTCGACCACTTGTTCATTTCGCGCACGGCTTCGGCCGACGACGGCGAGGTGTGCGTCAGCAGCGTGCCGATGTCCGCTGGCGTATGGCCCGGGCGCACCCTGCCGCTCAGCGTGCCACCGGATTCGCGCCACAGCCAGGCAACCAGGGCGGCGGCGAAGTCGCCCGAT